>NZ_JADCKK010000007.1:0-76162 GCF_014982935.1 Anaerotignum lactatifermentans
ATTTTTCTTCTATACTTTGGTGTAAATACGATATGATACTTGCATACCCATTTTGTGTGTGCTAAACTGTTTGCCATAAAAGCATCGTCCTTTCTTATGTAAAATATTTAGGCTTGAACACCCTTATTTTACAACAAGGACGATGCTTTTTGCTTAAGCTTTAATCTCACCCGCAGAGCGGGCGGTTGTTAAAGGCTGCTTTGCAGCCTTCAGCACTAAAGTAATAACAAAAAAAGGATAAATCCTTTCGGATTTATCCTTTTTTGTATCCCTTATATCAGAATCTGTTTACAAATTCCAAATTAGTTTCTGGGGAAGTTGATCTGAGCCTGAGCTGCTGCCAGTCTTGCGATAGGTACGCGGAAAGGAGAGCAGGATACATAGTCCAGACCGATCTGGTGGCAGAATTCTACGGAAGAAGGATCGCCGCCATGTTCGCCGCAGATACCCAGGTGGATGTCAGGGCGTACGGGTTTTGCTTTTTCTACAGCAATCTGCATCAGCTGACCAACGCCTGTTCTGTCCAGTCTAGCTGTAGGGTCGCATTCATAGATGTTTTTGTCGATGTAGTCAGCCAGAATCTTACCAGCGTCGTCACGGGACAGACCATATGTCATCTGTGTCAGGTCGTTTGTACCGAAGGAGAAGAATTCAGCTTCTGTAGCGATCTGGTCAGCTGTCAGAGCAGCTCTGGGGATTTCGATCATGGTACCTACCAGATATTTCAGTTTTTTGCCTTTTTCTTCCATTACTTTTTCAGCTGTTTCTACAACAACGTTTTTCACGTATTTCAGTTCCTTGATTTCGCCAACCAGAGGAATCATGATTTCGGGTACGATTTCGATACCTTCTTCTACAGAAACTTCAACAGCAGCTTCGATGATTGCTTTTGTCTGCATTTCTGCGATTTCAGGATAGCTTACAGCCAGACGGCAGCCTCTGTGACCCATCATAGGGTTCAGTTCGTGCAGACCTTTTGCTTTGATTTTCAGTTCTTCAACAGTTTTGCCTGTTTCTTTTGCCAGAACTTCGAATTCTTCATCTGTGTTAGGCATGAATTCATGCAGAGGGGGATCCAGAAGACGGATTGTAACAGGTCTTTCGCCCATTGCTTTGTAGATGCCTTTGAAGTCTTCTTTCTGGAAAGGTTCGATACCAGCCAGAGCTGCTTTTCTTTCTTCTACTGTTTCAGCCAGGATCATTTTTCTGAATTTCATGATTCTGTCGCCTTCGAAGAACATATGCTCTGTTCTTGTCAGACCGATACCTTCTGCGCCGAAGTCGATCGCTGTCTGAGCGTCGTGAGGTGTATCAGCGTTTGTTCTTACTTTCAGCACTCTCTTTTCGTCAGCCCAAGCCATGAATTTTGCAAAGTTGCCGCTGATTTCAGGGTCAACTGTAGGGATATCTTCGCCATAGATGTTACCTGTGGAACCATCCAGGGAGATGTAGTCGCCTTCTTTGAATGTTTTGCCGCCCAGTGTGAATGTTTTTGCTTCTTCGTTCATTTTGATTTCTTCACAACCGGATACGCAGCATGTACCCATACCACGCGCAACAACGGCTGCGTGAGATGTCATACCGCCACGAACTGTCAGGATACCCTGTGCAGCTGCCATACCTTCGATGTCTTCAGGAGATGTTTCCAGACGAACCAGAATTACTCTGTCGCCAGCTTCAGCCTGCGCTTTTGCGTCTTCTGCTGTGAAGCATACTTTACCAGCAGCAGCGCCGGGAGATGCAGGCAGACCTTTGCCGATAGGAGTCGCTGCTTTCAGTGCTTTCTGGTCAAAAGCAGGGTGCAGGATCTGATCCAGCTGTTTAGGATCTACTTTCATCAGCGCTTCTTCTTTTGTCAGCAGACCTTCGTCTACCATTTCTACAGCGATACGCAGAGCAGCGTTAGCTGTTCTCTTACCGTTTCTTGTCTGCAGGAAGTACAGTTTGCCTTCTTCAACTGTGAATTCCATATCCTGCATGTCTTTGTAGTGGTTTTCCAGTTTATTTGCGATTTCCATAAACTGCGCATATACTTCAGGCATATCTTCTGCCAGTTTTGCGATGGGCTTAGGAGTACGAACGCCGGCTACAACGTCTTCACCCTGTGCGTTAACCAGGTATTCACCCAGCATCGCTTTTTCACCAGTTGCTGCGTTTCTTGTGAAAGCAACACCTGTACCGGATGTATCACCCATGTTACCGAATACCATCATCTGTACGTTAACTGCAGTACCCCAGCTGTAAGGGATGTCGTTCATTCTTCTGTAAACGAATGCACGAGGGTTATCCCAGCTGCGGAATACAGCCATAGCAGCTTCAAACAGCTGTTCCTTAGGATCCTGAGGGAATTCTTTGCCCTGGTCTTCCAGATAGATCTGTTTGAACATTTCAGCAACTTTCTTCAGGTCGTCTGCGGACAGGTCTGTGTCGTATTTTGCGCCAACCTGTTCTTTGTATTCGTCCAGTTTTCTTTCGAATTTGGATTTGGAAACGCCGATAACAACGTCTGCGAACATCATGATAAATCTTCTGTAGGAGTCATAAGCAAATCTGGGGTTGCCAGTTTTTCTTGCCAGACCTTCTACGGAAACATCGTTCAGACCCAGGTTCAGGACTGTGTCCATCATACCGGGCATGGATGCTCTTGCACCGGAACGAACGGAAACCAGCAGGGGATTTTCGGGATCGCCCAGTTTTTTGCCAGCCATTTCTTCCAGTTTGCCCAGAGCCACTTCGATCTGTTCGATCATTTCGTCAGTCAGCTTTTTGCCGCCTTCGTTGTACTCTGTGCAGGCTTCAGTTGTGATTGTGAAACCCTGGGGAATCGGCAGACCCAGGATTGTCATTTCTGCCAGGTTTGCGCCTTTACCGCCCAGCAGGTTACGCATGGAAGCATTACCTTCGCTGAACATGTAAACATACTTTTTGCTCATACTTTTTACCTCCTGTAAACACTTTATAATGATAAAGATGATTTGGGATACATACAAAAATCAAAATCCGCCGTCCTATCAACCGGCGCATCTTGTAAAAAACTTTGCAAGCCGCCTCGCCTTCCCTTTTTTTCTTCCCAATAAGAAACAGACGTAATTTCTTCTTCAGGGCAAGTGTTGATGCAGTTTGCCATGCTTTTTCTTTTGCAGAATTTTCCCTATACTAAGATTATACCAAAACGCCATGGAACGCAAGCCGATTTTTTTGATTTTTTTGAATTGTTTTTGACGTATTTTGCCGCAGGGCTATGTATACAATGTATGCTTTTCAATGAAATGCACAAAAATTTCCATGCGTTTTGTCCAAAACCACCAAAAGAAAAATCAACCTTTCTTTTCACATTTTCTTTTCCCCGTTTCTTGTCAGCAATCTCCTTGGCTTCTGGGGCTTTCCATTGACCCGGAAGCCCCTTGGTTTTACAATATCCATAACGGCATAAGAGGTGCTTTCCACCCCCTTAGTATTACCTGCTTTCCATATATATTGATCGGAGGAAATCTTCATGCATAAAGAAACAAAAGCACTGCTTCAGGAAAACAACCAACGGGAAACCCTGCTTTCTCCCAATTTTCAATCTGTCCTCACCGACATGGTGGTCTATCTAAGAGCCTCTCGTCTGCCATTTTCCCTTCAGGAACAAGTGCGTCGGGACATTACGGATATGTTTCTGGCAGGTCAGGAAAAAGGGGCTTCTCCTGCCGAAATCATCGGCATGGACTTTCAGGAATACTGCGATAGGCTTTTGCAGGAACTTTCTCAGAATAACCGCCGCACGCAAACGCTCTGTACCATCCGTGATATGTCCTTGGTTCTCTGCGTGGGAATGGCTGTTCTGTTCCTGCCGGAACTAATTGGTGTGCTGCTGTCACACACACCCTTTCTGACACTCACGTTGGGGAAACTGATTTTTCTCGTAATCCTCATTACCTTTGCTTACGCCCTCGTGGAGAATATCTGCAAAAACGCTTTCACCTCTACGGAAAAACAAAGCGCTCTCATCAAAAACATGCATTTTCTATGGCTGTTTGTGGGTTTTATACTACTGTTTTTCCTGAAAAAACCCGCTTGGGAAATCCCATTCTTCATTCCCCTCCTCGTTTGTGCCGTCCTGCTTCTGTGCTACGGACTGCTGAACCATTTTCTGGACTGATTTACAAACAAAGAAAGCACGAAACCTTCTATTATATATAGAAAGATTTCGTGCTTTTTCATTGCCGATTTTCAAATATTGCCGATTTTCATGGAAGATTAGAATTCCATTTTTTCTTTCAGGTAAGGAATCAGGTCTGCGATAGGCATTCTTACCTGTTCCATCGTATCTCTGTCACGAACGGTTACGCTCTGATCTTCTTCGGATTCAAAGTCGTATGTGATGCAGAAAGGTGTACCGATTTCATCCTGTCTTCTGTAACGTTTACCGATGGAGCCGGTTTCGTCGTATTCGCAGTGGAATTCTTTGGACAGCATGTTATAAACTTCGATGGCTTTGTCACCCAGTTTCTTGGACAGAGGCAGTACTGCTGCTTTTACGGGAGCAATTGCGGGATGGAAATGCAGAACAGTTCTTACATCGTTTTCACCCACTTCTTCTTCGTCGTAAGCTTCGCACAGGAATGCCAGTGTCATTCTGTCTGCACCCAGGGAAGGTTCGATGCAGTAAGGGATATATTTTTCGTTCTTTTCCTGATCGTAGTATGTCATATCCTGACCGCTTGTTTCCTGGTGGCATTTCAGGTCGTAGTCTGTTCTGTCTGCAATGCCCCACAGTTCGCCCCAGCCGAAGGGGAACAGGAATTCAATGTCTGTTGTGCCTTTGCTGTAGTGAGACAGTTCTTCAGGAGAGTGGTCACGGAGTCTGATGCTTTCTTCGGACATGTTCAGATCCAGCAGCCACTGTCTGCAGAAGTTTCTCCAGTAGCGGAACCAATCCATATCTTTGCCGGGTTCACAGAAGAATTCCAGTTCCATCTGTTCGAATTCTCTTGTTCTGAATGTGAAGTTACCGGGTGTGATTTCGTTACGGAAGGATTTACCAATCTGACCGATACCGAAAGGCAGTTTCTTTCTGCTTGTTCTCTGTACGTTTTTGAAGTTTACGAAAATACCCTGGGCTGTTTCGGGACGCAGGTAAACCACGTTTTTCGCATCTTCTGTAACACCCTGGAATGTTTTGAACATCAGGTTGAACTGACGAATATCTGTAAAGTTGTGAGCGCCGCAGGAAGGACATGCTACCTGGTGTTCGTCAACGAAAGCTTTCATCTGTTCGTTGCTCCAGCCGTCAACAACTTCTTCAGGCATGTTGTGTGTTTTCATGTGGTCCTCGATGAGTTTGTCTGCACGGAATCTTTCTTTACATTCCTTACAGTCCATCAAAGGATCACTGAAGCCGCCAACGTGACCGGAAGCTACCCATGTCTGAGGGTTCATGAGGATCGCGCAGTCAACACCTACGTTGTAAGGGCTTTCCTGAATGAATTTCTTCCACCAAGCTTTCTTTACGTTGTTTTTCAGTTCCACACCGATGGGACCGTAATCCCATGTGTTTGCCAGACCACCGTAAATTTCAGAGCCGGGGTATACAAAACCTCTGTTTTTTGCCAACGCTACGATTTTTTCCATTGTCTTTTCTACCATTTGAAAAACCTCCTTCAAAAATTCCATTAGAAACTTTTTTCGAGGAATAAAAAAAGCCTTTTCATCCCTCGCCGTAAAGCAAGGGACGAAAGGCATCGTGTCTTCCGCGGTTCCACCCTCATTGATTTGCATTGGTTTATGCAAACCCACTCTTGTGAAAAATTGCTGCTCCCAAGTGCCATTCTTCGCTTTGTCCTGCCGGTCTTGCACCAACCGCCGGCTCTCTGAAAGTCCGCCGCAAATACTCCTCTTGTTCGTCACAGCTATGTAATTTGGTATCAATCTAACACGTTTCCAGAAGAATGTCAAGGGGAATTTTGATTTTTTTCAAAAACAAATGTCCGCCGCAAAACGTCTGCTTTTCAAGTCCAATCCCACGTGCATCTGTAAATACTGCCGCATGACCTTGTCCAATTGTTCCAAGGCTTCGGGAGAAAGACGGAACCCGAAAATCTGTTTTCCCTCGTTTTCCAGCACATGAGAAAGAGCCGCTCCCACTGCCGGCAAAAGTAGACTTGCTCCCGGTCTTTTGTGGTTCTGGCAGGTAAATCCTTCCCCGTCGAAATATAGCTGCGCCGGCGTTTCCTCGCACACCATGCAGTCTGCCGATGCCAGCAGACCGGATAGCTGCAAATACTTGATTTCAAAGATACGCCCTGCCAGTTTTGGCTCCAGATGTCCCTTTGCCATACCCTGCAAGGTAAAGAGAAGGAGCTGCACGATTTCATCCTGTTCCATGCCTTCGGGGCATGTTTTCTCCACCAGTTCCGCCAGATACACCGCCTGCGAAAGAACAGCCACGTCATTTCGCAGACCGTAAAAACTCTCAATCAAATCAATCTGCGTCACCGACCAGAAGCCCCGCCCTTCGTAAATGGTAAAATCGCAGTAGGCAAAAAGCTGTGTCCCTGCCAGCAGATGACTTTTGGCATTTTTTGCCCCTCTGGCAGACAGACGCACCTTCCCTACCCCTTTGGCAAGAACGGTGATCTGCTTGCTGCTTTCGCCCCGCTGGGCTTCCCCTATGACGATGCCTCTGATTTTCCCTACGCTCATGGCTCTAACTCCCTTATCCATAAAACCAACGGAGAAAGCCATGGGCTTCCTCCACTCAGGGTGTCGAAAAAGTCGACACCCTGTCGTCAAAATCAGGATTTTGACGAGATTCCTGTATGTATAAACAGTACGTTCCATCGGCATAAAAATGCCTTGAAACGTGCTGTTTTCCTCGTCGGAAGTGAATTCCGACTGCGGATTCCAGTTGGGAAACCCACACCGCAAGAGATGCGGACAGCCATAAATGGCTGGCATTTGCGGAGCAAATGTGTTGACCCTTTGTTTCCCAATCCCTTCCGCGTTCTTGAAAAAATATATCCCTTCGTTTTTCTACAGTTTGAACGGAGAAAGCCATGGGCTTCCTCCGTTATGTCAATAAAATTCTTTATATTTTGAGCTGTCTGTAATACGTCTGCGTCCATTTTCCTGCTCCCGTCTGGTGCTTTCGTGATACCGCAGATAATCGCTGACCTGCCCTGTCTGTGTGAACCGCTGCCATAATGCCGTCTGTTTTTTGTCCATATCCATCGTCCCTTTCCGTTTTTAGAATATGAAAGAGAACCAAAACCATACGGCACAATTCCTGCCAGTTCTTCCAGCGAATTTTTTAAATATTTTTCTTGTCGTAACCGAAGTTTTTCAGCAGGAAATCGCTGTCCCGCCAGTCTTTTTTCACCTTTACCCAAATCTGCAGGAAAATAGGAGAACCTAACAGACGTTCCATATCCTGACGGGCATAGGTGCCGATTTTTTTCAGCATACTGCCGTGTTTGCCGATAATGATACCCTTATGGGAATCTTTTTCGCAGTAAATCAGTGCCTGTACGTCTACCATGTTCTGGTCAGGACGTTTCTTCATGGACATGATTTCCACGGCGATACCATGAGGGATTTCATCCTGCAGCAGATACAGCGCTTTTTCACGAATGATTTCAGACGCAATCTGTCGTTCCGGCTGGTCTGTCACCATTTCCGCAGGGAAATACTGAGGACCTTCCGGCAGGAATTTCCGAATGACAGAAAGCAGTGTTTCTGTGTTGCTGCCTGTTGCCGCGGAAATAGGCACCACTTCTTTGAAGGGGTACAGTTTCCGATAAGCGTCGATAATAGCCAGCAGTTTTTCCTTATCGGGCACGGTGTCGATTTTGTTGATGACCAGCACCACAGGTGTTTTCACGTTACCCAGTTTTTCCAGCACATACTGGTCTGCTTCCAGCACCTTGTCTGTGGGTTCCACCAAAAACAGTACCAAGTCCACTTCCTTGAATGTGTTCTCAGCGGAGCGCACCATAAATTCACCCAGTTTGTGTTTGGGTTTATGAATACCGGGTGTGTCCAAAAATACACACTGGAAATCGTCTTTTGTCAAAATACTTGTGATTTTATTTCTTGTGGTCTGAGGTTTGTTGGACGTAATGGCAATCTTTTCTCCAATCAGGCAGTTCATCAGTGTCGATTTCCCTACGTTTGGTCTGCCGATGAGAGATACAAATCCAGAATAAAATTTTCCCATAGCTGCCTCCTTACGCCTGTTCTGCTTTTTCCGCTTCTTCCGCAGCCTTTGCCGCCGCTTCTCTGGCGTCCCATTCTGCCTGCATTTCCAGCATCATCATATACTGGAGCCATCTGTCGTTTTTGGTGTCGATGTCTTCCTGTGTCAGACCTTTCAGTACGGTCAGAGCCTGATAATATTTCATACCGTCCTCAACGGTGATATATTCGGATTTCATGCCCAGCACAATGCCGATGCGGTTGGGCAGCATATACCGGCGGATTTCTTCCTGTACGCCTTCAATGGGTTTGCCCAGACGTTTCATAAATTCCAGGGCATTTTTGTAGTGGATGATGTATTCACTTTCCTTGATTTTCACCCGCTGACCCTGCCATTTTGTTTCGATGTATTCCACGATTTCATCCATGGTTTTGGGATTTGCCTGTACTTCGATGCCTGCAAATCTTGCTTTCAATGCTTCAATGCCTTTTGCTTCCATTGTTTACACTCCTTGTTCTTTCAATTCATCATATTTTTTCCGAATGGCCTGCATATCTTCCCAAGCCGGTCGTTTTTTCGTTTCGTCCCGTAATAATGCGGAAGGGTGGTAAGTGGCAATGATGTGATAGCCTTTCCGCTCGATCCACTGCCCCCGCTGTCTTGTGATTTTAAAATCAGGCGAAATGATGGTTGTCGCCGCAATTCTGCCCAGACAAACAATGATTTTCGGGTGAATCATGGCAAGCTGGTATCTGAGATAATTCAAACACGCTTCTTTTTCGTCATCATGGGGATCTCTGTTTCCGGGTGGTCTGCATTTGACGATATTTGCCACATACACGTCCTCCAGAGAAAGATTCACCGCCGCCAGCATTTTATCCAGCAGCTGTCCCGCGGAACCCACAAAGGGAATCCCCGTCAAATCTTCCTGCTGACCAGGCCCCTCCCCGATGAACATAATATCCGCGTTGCGGTTGCCCTTGCCAATGACCACGTTCGTCCGCATTTCGCTCAAGCGGCACTTTTTGCAGTTATAGCAGGCACCCTCTAAAATTTCCCAGCTTTTTTCCATAAACCATCACTCCAACATATACTGACGCAAAGCGTTTTCCGCCAGTTCCACAAAATCTTCTCCTGCGCCCCAGTCAAAACGGAAAATGGCACCTTGTCCGCCGCCGCCTGCCGCCAGATGCACATGGGTCACCCCGCCAAAATCTGTGGCAAGAACAGTCAATGTCGCCCGATTGCTGGAACGCACATAATATTTTTCAAATAATCCCATGGCTACAGTCCCCTGTTCTGTTTCCTGAATATATTTATCCAGAAATTCTGCGGAAATGGCATTGCTTACCTGCTGCCACACCAGTTCCAGCACCTCCTGTGGCGCAATGGATACTTTCAAATCTTTCACTTCCATGAGAAATCCCCCTTTTCCTCAGGCTTTTACTTGATATCCTCCCCACGGAAACCAAAAGGCAGCAGTTCCGTCAGGGCAAATTCCTTCTCCCCTTCTAATTCGCTCCAAAGGACCACTTTTCCTTCCGGCATAAACTCAAAAAGTACCTGTCTGCAAATGCCGCAGGGAGCCGCGTAATCGCCGCTGCTTGCCACAATGGCGATTTTCTCAAATTCTCGCACGCCTTCAGAAACAGCTTTTGTCACCGCTGTCCGCTCTGCGCAAATGGTCGCCCCATACGTGGCGTTTTCCACGTTACATCCTGTAAAAACTCTGCCGTCCTTTGCCAGCAGTGCCGCCCCCACCTGAAAATGAGAGTAAGGGGCATAAGCCCTTGTCATGACTTCTTTTGCCTTTGCGATCAATTCCTGATTTGTCATGGAAACACTTCCTTTCCCTTATGCGCGGGGAATTCCCGCCAGTTCCAGAATCTCTTTCTGTTTGGCGAACATTTCTTTTTCTTCTTCCGGCTCCATATGGTCATAGCCCAAAAGATGGAGCATGCTGTGAGCGGTGAGGAAGGCAATTTCCCGTTTCAGGGAATGACCGTATTCCTCCGCCTGTTCTCTTGCCCGTTCCAGAGAAATGATGATATCCCCCAGAACCACTTCGCCCTTCTCGTTTCTGTCCATGATTTCCCCTTCTTCAAAGGTCAGCTGGGGAAAGCTCAGCACATCTGTAGGGCGGTCGATGCCGCGAAATTGTTTGTTAATCTGATGGATTTCCTCGTTATCCACGATGGAAATGCTGATTTCGCATTCTTCCTGGAAGCCTTCGTATTTCAGGCTGTCCAGAGCAATTTTTTCCATAACGGCTTCCATCTCTTCCGGGAAGCCCTCTGTCCGTATATCAATCAGTACTGTCACTGTTTGTTTCCTCCTGTTCTGTGTCTGCCTTTTTCTTGGCAGCCTCTTGGATTTCCTTCTGTTCTGGATAGGAAACCCGTTCATGATACATGCCGTGGAACACCTTCAGAAAAGCCAGTCGGATGGTTTCCAGTTCATTCAGGGTCAAACCGCTGTTGTTCAGCTGTCCATCGTCCAGTTTGTCTTTCATCAAGTTTTTCACAGCCGCTTCTGCTTCTTCCATGGTTTTCCCATGACCCAGCATGGAGCGCACCGCCGCTTCCACCGTATCCGCCAGCATCACCACTGCCGACTCCCGGCTGGAAGGGATGCGTCCCTGATAGCGGTAATCCGCTTCGTTCACATTCTCCGCGCCATAAAGCTTCAAAGCTTTGAAATAGAAAAATTTCACCAGAGAATTGCCGTGGTGCTCCACGATCATATCCCGCACCACCGGCGGCAGTTTATACCGTTCTGCCAGTTCCAAGCCGCCTTTGGTGTGTCCCGTGATGATTTTCGCACTTTTTTCCGGCGGCAGTTCGTCATGGGGGTTATGTCCCGACTGATTTTCCGCAAAAAACTGTGGATACCGCAGTTTTCCCACATCGTGATAATAAGCCCCGGCTCTTGCCAGCGCCGTATTGCCGCCAATGTCATAAACGGCTGTTTCTGCCAGATTTGCCACAATCAAACTATGGTGATATGTCCCCGGCGCCTCAATCATCAGCTTCCGCAGCAATTCGTTGTTGGGATTGGTCAGTTCCATCAGTCGCAGTGGTGTGTTTGCCTCAAACATATTTTCCCAGAAAGGCAGACTGCCCACAGCCACAATCATAGACAGCAGTCCCGTTACGGCGCCAATGCCGCCTTGGAACAGCAGTTCCGTAGAATACCCTTCCCCGAAGAAAAATCCCAGAGAAATGGTAGTCACAAAATCCACTGCCGCCATGCCCAACGCCGCCGGAATCAGATGGGAACGCTTGTCCGTTTTCTGAATGATGAGGGCAGCAAAAGTACCGCTGATGAGGGCGTACATCAAAAACTGCACATCCCCATTGAAGATAAAGCATCCGATGATGCAGAACAAAGCATTGAGCCACAACGCCATCCGTCTGCCCACCAGCAGGCTCACCAGCATAGCAAAGAGCCCTACGGGAACAATGGTGAATATTGTCAGGTTTGCCAGTATCCGTATGAGCAGCACCATCATCATGTAGATGGTGAATAACATGCGTATTTCATTGGGCTTGAGGAGAATATTCCCCTTGCCCCACCGGAAAAACAGATACAGCGCCGCAAAGAGCATACCTGTAATGACCAGACTGCCCAGCATAGGCATCAAACTGCCTTCCAGCCCCGTTTCACTGACCAGATTCAGCGCCACCAGCTTGTCGTAAATCTCCTGGGTGATGATTTCCCCTTCGTCTACGATTTTCTGGTTTTTGCGGATGAGAACTTCATCCACTTCCGCCCGTTTTTCCTCTTTGGCTGCTTCCACAGCCGCCTCATCCACAATGAGGTTAGGTTCCACAGCTGCCGACAGGATGACCCCTGCCATGGTTTTCAAGTCACTGCTCCATGCCAGTTCCTGCAAGTAAGTCAGCCCGGACGCTTTGGCTTCCGTCAAACCGTCTGCTGTGACCCCTTTATCATAAATCTCCTTCAGTACCGATACACAGTCATTGGCAAATGCCTTCCGCTGTTCTGCCGTGAGATTTTCATAAGCCATGAGCTGTCTGTTGGACAGCACCACAGGCAGTTCCAGCGAAATCTCCTGGACAGCGTTATAAAAACTTTCCCCCTCCGGCAGTCCTGCCAGAACTGTATCCAGCTCCTGAAAGACCCCTTCCACCATGGTCACGTTTTTATCCATGACAGTGGTATCCGTTTTATAAATTGGTCCCACACTGTTTGCCGCCGCTTCCCGGAGTTTCTCCGTTGCCGCTTCATCCACCGTGTCTTCCGGTGCCACATACCGCTTGGTTGCCACAGAGCCTACCTGCACCGTTTCCCGCTGCTGGATAGAGCCTGTCCCAATGCAGACGATGGTCACCACAAAAGCCAGCACAAACAATACAATCCGGTGCAGCTCCTTACGCTCTGCCCCATCTGCTATCTTTCTTTCCATCTGCATCACTCCGCTTTCTGGATTCAAACTTTTCATATGCCAGAATGATTTTCTGTACTAAGGGATGACGCACAACGTCCTTGTTGGTAAGGGTAATCATGCCGATGCCCTCGATGCCGCTCAAAATTTTGGTAGCTTCCAACAAGCCGGAGCGTTTGCCCTCTGCCAAGTCGATCTGTGTCAAGTCCCCCGTAATGACCGCCTTGGAACCATACCCGATACGGGTCAGGAACATTTTCATCTGTTCCGGTGTGGTGTTCTGGGCTTCATCCAGTACAATATAGGCGTTATCCAGTGTACGTCCGCGCATATACGCCAGAGGCGCCACTTCGATAAGCCCTTTTTCCATATTTTTTGTGAAATTTTCTACCCCCATGATTTCATAGAGCGCATCATAGAGGGGGCGCAGATAAGGGTCTACCTTCTGCTGCAAATCCCCCGGCAAAAAGCCCAGTTTTTCCCCTGCTTCAATGGCAGGACGGGTCAAAATGATGCGGTTGACTTCATTGTTTTTGAATGCGGTGATAGCCATTGCCATTGCCAGATAAGTTTTCCCGGTACCAGCAGGACCAATGCCAAATACCACCGTATTGTTCTTCATCAGGTCGATATATTTTTTCTGCCCCATGGTCTTGGGTTTTAAGGGTCTGCCGTTGGCAGTAATGCAGATCAGGTTGTCATAAACCTTTTCCAGTTCCTGCAAATCGGCTTCTTCGGCGGAAGAAATGAAGTATTCCAGATTCTGTTCTGTGATTTCTTCCCCTCTGCGGGCAAGGGCAGCCATGGAGTTGAGCACATTCCAAGCCTTGTGTACGCCTCTTTCTTCCCCAACCACTTTCACATCATCGCCGCGGTTGACGATCTGCACACCGCAGCTTTTTTCGATTTTTCTGATATTGCTGTCAAACTGCCCGAATACAGGCAGGATAATGTCATTCTCCAACTGAATGGTTCTCTCTATTTGACTCATCTTCGACATCAAATTCCTTTCTCACTTGTTTTTTTCCAATTTCTTCGGACAAAGTCACTTTGCACACTGCCCGGACTCTGTCTGTATATGTTTCATATCTGATTTCCGTCTGCTCCACGGACTCGCCTTCTGCCAGCCCTTCCGCCGCTTTTTCCTTGCATTTTGCTTCCAAAAGGGCTTTGGCTTCCTCTACAGTATAAGTCTTTTCCGCCGTTTCATAGGGGCGGTAAACCTCTGTCCGCAGAGAAAAAGGCAGTGTCCAGTCTCCCAGACCCATGTTTTTTTCTTCCAAAACTTCTTTCTCGAAGTCGCTTTCCATGTGTGGCTTGATGAAATCCAGTTCCAAATCCCCAAAAAGCAGCACATGATTCTCCTTATCCTTGCCGCCGAAAATCTTTTCCGTTTCCGTCAGCATTTGTTCTTCCGTCACCTCTGCCCATGTGGTTGCCTGCACGCTTCCGCTGGCTGCCACATATTCTGTTTCCATGGGCTCCCCTTCCAGCCCCACCTGCACCTCCGCGGAAATGAGCACATCCCCAGCCTGTACCACATCTCCCGCCTGCACAAGGGGCGTTCCTTTGGCTGCCGTGATTTTCTCCACCACGCCGTCTTTTTCGGCAATGATGTCACAGGGCGTTTCTTCTTCCATGGGCGTAGGAGTCACAATGGTTTCCGCTACTTTTACCGTAGCTTCTGCCCCCTTGATGGACACACTCACCCAAGATAAGTCCGAAATATCCGCCAGCAGCGCCTTGGTCACCGCGTCTGCGTCCACCTGTTTTTTCCATTTTCCCGGCTTCAAGCCGTATGCCTCGCAGGCAGTCAAAATCTCCTCTGTTGTCAGCCGTTCATTGCCTTCCACATGAACCACCCAGACGAAAGAAGAAAGCACATAGAGTGCCGCCGCAAAAAATAAGATGCCCACTGCGAATATGGGATGGGTCTTTGCATGCCGCATCTTTTCCGGCAAACCACCCAATGCCAAAATCTCCAAATGGCACCCTGTCTTTTGGGCACATTCTTCCAGTTCTTTCAGTCCCGCCAGAGAAGTTTTCATCTCCATACCGCCGCCGACACCCTTGGCATCCCAGAATAAAATCCGGCGGTATGCAGCCAGATTCATGAACCGTTCCATGGAAAAACCGGTTATTCTTATCATAACATATCCACGCAAATAATACCACAATACGGGCAACAAATTCCGCACCTGCCTTCCTTCCTACCGCAAAAATTCCAGGCGGAAAATCCGCCCTTTCACCACGATACAGGCTGCCGACATCTGCTTCAGTTCCAGCCCTTCTCCCGTCAGCAGCAGCCTGCCTGCGCCCGTGGCAATGTGTATGGTTTCGGCGCTGTATTCCAAGAGCCCCTTATGGTTTTCCACGGTCACTTCCTCCTGCCCCACCATGGACACCAGCGGCAGATCCAGCACCACTTCCTTGGGTAAATCCAGCTTTTCCGCCATGCCTTTGCCAAATCCCATGACCAGAACCTCCTTTCTGTCAAATGCCCTCTTTTATAGGTATGCCAGCTGCCCCCGTCCCATACCCGCAAAAAAAGCCGGAAGCCCTTTCGGGGCATCTTCATAAGAAAACAAAGAAAGCCAAAATCCTTATCATTACAAAGGATTTTGGCTTTCTTATTTTATTAAGATTTTATTTGTTATGTTTTCTTCTGAAGACAGCCGTCGCAATTCCCCTTAAGAAATCAAGAAAAAGGAAAATCAATGTTTTCTTAAGGGGAAATTGCTTTGGCAAAAACAAAACTTCTTCCGGCTGTATGTTTCTATGGATTTTTTATCAGGACAACAGCGCCCGGTCGCTGGAAAATTCACTGCCGCTGGCAACAGAGAACTGCCGCAGCAGGTCGTCCACTGTGAGTTTCTTCTTTTCTTCCCCGCGGATATCCAGAATAATCTGTCCGTTGTTCATCATAATCAGACGATTGCCGTGAGCAATGGCGTCTTTCATGTTATGGGTAACCATAAGGGCAGTCAGGTTATTTTCCGCAATGATGCGGTCGGAAATTTCCAATACCTTTGCCGCCGTTTTGGGGTCGAGGGCTGCCGTATGTTCATCCAGCAGCAGTACTTTGGGCTTTTTCAGGGTAGCCATGAGCAGTGTCAATGCCTGCCGCTGACCGCCGGAAAGAAGCCCCACCTTGGAACGCAGGCGGTTTTCCAGCCCCAAATCCAGTGTTTTCAAAAGTTCCTTGTATTCTTCCCGTTCTTTGGCTCGGATACCCCAGCATAAGTGCCGTGTTTTGCCGCGACGGTAAGCAATTGCCAGATTTTCCTCGATTTCCATATCTGCCGCCGTACCCATCATAGGGTCTTGGAACACACGTCCCAGATAAGCCGCCCGTTTGTAGTCCGGCAGTCTGGTGACATCTTTTCCGTCGATAAGCACCTGACCTTCGTCTAAAGGCCATGCGCCGCAGATGGCATTCATCATGGTAGATTTTCCGGCGCCATTGCCGCCGATGACGGTGACAAAATCCCCTTCTTCCAGCTTCAGATTCAAGCCGCTGAGGGCTCTTTTTTCATTGATGGTATTTGCATTGAATGTTTTCGATACGTTTCTCAATTCCAACATAATCTCAAGCCCCCTTTCCTGCGCGGCGAATACGGCATCTTCCCTGGAGATAAGGCACTGCAAGGAAAAGCGCAACGATGAGCGCACTGATCAATTTCAAGTCTGTGGTTTCCAGCCCCAGCCAAAGGACAACGGCAATAACCACGAAGTATAAAATCGCGCCGAATACAACGCTGAGCATACGCAGGGCGAAATTATTGAAAATCTTGCCGAACAGCACTGCACCGATGATAACTGCCGCCAAACCGATAACGATGGCACCTCTGCCCATGTTAACGTCAGCATTGCCCTGATACTGGGCGTACAGCGCGCCGGAAAGTCCTACCAGCGCATTGGAGAGCACCAGACCAAATACTTTCATACGGTTTGTGTTAATGCCCTGGGCACGGGACATATTGGCGTTATTGCCGGTAGCACGAACGGCACGGCCCACTTCTGTGCCGAAGAACCAGTATAAAACGGCGATGGTGACCGCTACAAAAATCACAGATACCAAAATGGCATGAGGAATATCCCGAAGGCTCAAAATCAGGTCATACTGATTGACGTTGATGGCTTTGTTGGACGCCCCCATAATACGCATATTCACGGAATACAATCCCAATTGTGTCAAAATCCCGGACAGGATAGGCGGAATCCCAAACAGGGTATGGAACAGCCCTGTCACCAGACCAGCCAGTGCCCCTGCCGCTGTGGCACATACCAGCGCCACATAAGGATTGACCCCTGCCAGCATCATGACAACAGCCACAGCGCCGCCGGTGCCGATGCTGCCGTCTACCGTCAGATCCGCATAGTCCAGAACTTTATAAGTGATGTATACCCCAATTGCCATAATTCCCCAAATGAGCCCTTGGGCTACAGAGCCGGGCAGTGCTCGTATCAGATCCATGATTTCCATGGGTGATCCCTCCTCTTTTTTCTTTCCTCTTTCCTTTGGAAGAAAAAACAACGGGACGGTTGGTCCCGCTGTTCCTTCTAAAATGATTACGTCATGTCAATGTTCATTTTTTATTCTTCAGCACCGATGGCAACCATGTCTTCCGGCATAGTGATGCCAAGTTCTGCCGCGATTTCCGCATTGTACTTCGGTGTGATGTTTTCGGAAACATATTCGATGGGCATGGTCGCAGGATCTGCACCATTTACCAGGATTTCGTAAGCCATTTCACCGGCTTTGCAGCCCAGTTCGTAGTAGCTGATGCTCAGTGTTGCCAGGCCGCCAGCTGCACACATATTTTCTTCTCCAGTGATTACGGGAATTTTCGCAGGTACGGTCACGTTTTTGATGATCTCCATGTTGTTTGCCATGGTGTTATCTGTAGGGATATATACTGCATCACAGTCTGTGATGGCGTTTGTGATCACTGCCTGTACTTCGTTGGAGTCAGCCGCTGTAAATTCTTCCCACGCGATGCCGGCTTTGTCCAATTCTGCCTGTGCCAGCTGAGACTGGAACTGGGAGTTGGGTTCCGCACTGCAATATACAATGGCCACTTTCTGTGCGTCAGGTACTACTTTTTGCAGCAGTGCAATCTGCTGGTCAACAGGCGCCAGGTCAGATGCGCCGGTTACGTTATAGCCCGGTGCCTCATTGGATTCGATAACACCTGCTGTCATATAGTCAGTAACGGATGTACCCACGATGGGGATATCGCCTGTTGCCGCCGCAGATGCCTGCAAAGCGGTTGTGGCATTGGCCATAATCAGATCCACGTTATTGGAAACGAATTTGGTTGCGATGGTAGCGCAGTTTGCCTGTTCGTTCTGGGCGTTCTGATAGTCAAATGTCACTTTGTCCCCCAGCTTTTCTGTGAGGGTATCCTGAAAACCTTTGGTGGCTTCGTCCAGTGCCGCATGTTCCAGCTGCTGGATGATCCCTACGGTATAAGTACCGTCGCCAGTGGTTTCTGCTGTTGTTTCTTCTGCTTCTCCGCTGCTTCCACAGCCTGTCATGGCTATCATGACAGCCGCCATGGCTGCCGCCGCAATCACTCGCATCTTTCTTTTCATAGTCATACACTCCCTTATCTATTTTTTGCTTTTGTAACACACTTACGGTTTACTTTCGCACGCACACACGGTTATGCTGTGCTTTGTTAAAGTACATTATAGACCTCAAAAACAAAAAGTCAAGGATTTTTCTTTTTTTCTAATGCAAATACATCGTGCATGATATTTATGCGTTTTTTCCCAACAAAAAAAGCAGTCCCTCTCAAGGACTGCTCCACAAGTGCCCAAAAATAGCCAAAAACCCTGAAACACCAAGGGTTCCGGTCAATTCATTTTTATAAAAAATAATGTTTTCCACCCTCTGCCGAACAGAAAAAAGCGAACCACATAAGTGGTTCGCTCTGAACTCTGATTTTATTTGCCTTGGAGCATTTTTCTCACAAGATTGCCTACGACTTTGTTGTCCGCACGACCTTTTACCTTAGGGGTAACAATGGCCATTACTTTCCCCATTTCTTTTACGGATGCTGCGCCGCTTTCGGCAACGGCTTCCTCTACAATCTTCTGAATTTCTTCTTCACTTAACTGCTCTGGAAGGTAACCCAATAAAATTTCGATTTCTCTGTTCAGTTTGTCGATCAGATCCTGTCTGCCGCTTTTTTCATATTCAGGCAGAGAGTCACGGCGGCTTTTCAGCTGTTTGGCAATAACGTCCAGAACACCGTCCTCATCCAGTTCGATCTTCTTATCTTTTTCAATCTGCAGAATACCAGAACGAATGAGCTGTACGGTATCTTTCCGAACCGTGTCTTTCTCTTTCATGGCAGTCTTCAGGTCCGCAAAAAGCTGTTCTTTTAATGACATAACCATCATTCCTTTGCGCAACAAAATAAAGTAAAATTATTTGAATTTACGTTTTCTGGCAGCTTCGGATTTCTTTTTGCGTTTTACGCTGGGTTTGTCATAATGCTCTCTTTTGCGTACTTCGCCCATGATGCCGTCTCTAGCACATGTTCTTTTAAAACGACGCAGTGCGCTGTCTAAGGATTCATTTTCTTTAACTTTTACCTCTGACATGAATTTCCCTCCCTCCAGATGCGAGATTCGTGTACGGGAAAGGCTTACCTTTTTTACCGTACATTTAGGAATTATACACAAAAAAACGGCTCTCGTCAATAAAAATAAACGGATTGGGGCGAGAAAATTTGATTTTTCCGCAAATTTTGGCTTTCCCGACCAAAAAGCAGACCATCTTTCCCCCTTCTGTCTGTTTCCCGCCAGACAAAAAAACGGAAAAACCACGGGCTTTCGCCTGCATCTTGCCTGTCGGAGAGAAAAACGGAGGCTGCTCCCCCAGAAAACAAGTACAGCCGGAACCCCTTGGATTCCGGCTGCCATATTCTCTTACTTCAAGAAATCAGCTTAAAGCATGTTTTCACGCTTTTTTCTTTTCTGTTTTCTTAGGGGTCTTTTTTTCTGCCTTTGCTTCTTCCGGTACTTTCCGCTCCAGCACCACCATACCCAGAGGAGGTACTTTCACGCGGATGCTGTTCTGGTAGTGATTCCAAGGCATTTTTTCGCTGACTGCGGCTTTTTTGTTGACCACGCCGCTGCCGCCGTATTTTTCCGCGTCACTGTTGAACACTTCTTTGTATGTTCCTGCAAAAGGCACACCAATACGGAAATCTTCATACGTTTCCGGTGTGAAGTTGCAGATGAAATACAGTTCCTTGTCCTGACTGCGGCGGATGAAGGAAACCACAGAGGATTCCGCGTCGTCGCATTCAATCCATGTGAAGCCATGGGGGTCATAGTCCTGCTGCCAGAACGGACTTTCAGACAGATAGAAGTGGTTCAGGTCTTTCATGTACAGCTGCATCTGTTGATGGTCTTTGTACTGAAGCAGATGCCAGTCCAGAGAACGTGATTCGCTCCATTCGTTGAACTGTGCAAATTCCCCGCCCATGAACAGCAGCTTTTTGCCGGGATGACCGTACATGAAACCATAGGACAGACGCAGGTTTGCGTATTTCTGCCACAGGTCGCCGGGCATCTTGCCAATCATAGCGCTCTTTTCGTGTACCACTTCATCATGGGACAGTACCAGTACGAAGTTTTCAGAGTAATTGTATGCCATACCGAAAGTCAGATTGTTGTGGTGATACTTCCGGTAGATAGGGTCTTTTTTGATATAGAACAGGAAGTCATTCATCCAGCCCATGTTCCACTTCATGGTGAAGCCCAGACCGTTGTCGTCGGCGCTCTTTGTAACGCCTTTCCAGGATGTGGATTCTTCCGCAATCATCATGGTACCGGGCAGACGTTTGGACACGATAGAGTTCATGTGCTTGATGAATTCCACAGCTTCCAGATTTTCTCTGCCGCCATATTCGTTGGCAGCCCATTCGCCGTCGTTCTTGCAGAAATCCAGATACAGCATGGAAGCCACCGCGTCTACACGCAGACCGTCGATGTGGTATTCATCCAGCCAGAACAGGGCGTTGGCAATGAGGAAGTTACTGACTTCTTTTCTGCCGTAGTTGAAAATATAGGTACCCCACTGGAGATGTTCTCCCCGTCTGGGGTCCTGATGTTCATACAATGCTGTGCCGTCGAACCGCCCCAGACCGAATTCGTCTTTGGGGAAATGAGCAGGCACCCAGTCCAGAATGACGCCAATGCCGTTCTGATGGCAGGTGTCGATAAATTCTTTGAACATGGCAGGTGTGCCGTAACGGCTGGTAGGTGCGTAATATCCTGTCACCTGATAGCCCCAGCTGCCGTCAAAAGGATGTTCTTCCACAGGCAGCAGTTCAATGTGGCTAAAGCCCATTTCTTTCACATAAGGCACCAGTTTTTCCGCCATTTCTGTATAGGTCAGGAAGCGGTCCCCTTCTTCGGGCACACGCATCCAGGAACCCAGATGAACTTCATAAATATTCATAGGCGCTGTGTAGACATTGGCTTTCTTTCTGGCAGTCATCCATTTTCTGTCTTTCCATTTGTACCGCCCGATGGGGTAAATCACAGAAGCCGTTTCTGGACGGAGCTGTGCGTAGAAAGCGTAGGGGTCGCACTTGTCCACCTGTTTGCCAGTGGACTGTACCACATGGAATTTATACTGGTCCATGGCAGCCAGACCGGGAATGAACAATTCCCAGATACCGGACTGTCCCAACAGACGCATGGGATGTCTGCGGGTGTCCCAGCCGTTGAAGTTCCCAATGACGCTGACGCTTTTTGCATTGGGTGCCCAAACGGCAAAGGAAACGCCTTTTGCCCCTTCAAATGTAATCAGGTGCGCGCCTAATTTTTCATAAATTTCGTAGTGATTGCCTTCACCAAACAGATACCGGTCATATTCAGAAATGGTCGGGCTGAAGGCATAAGGGTCATATGTGTGCCAGCTGTTGCCCTGATAATCGGTGCATTCCAGCCGGTAACGGAACCATTCTTCTCTGTCAGGAATAATGACTTCAAAAAATCCGTCCTCATGAATGCGTTCCATGGGATATTTCAGTCTTCTGGTGTTGGCATCCACAACGGTAATGGTCTGGGCGCCGGGGATAAACGCACGTACAACCACGCATTTTTTTCCGTCTTCCTCCACTTCGTGCATTCCCAGCACGGTATGGGGGTCGGCATGCTCCCCGTTAATGATTTGGAAAAGTTCATTCAAGTGTTTAATGGTAATCATCCTCTCATCCCCTTTTGTATCTCTCAACTTTTGCTGGCGAGATGTATTCAGATTATATTATATACCATTTTTGTTCTGAATTCTATCCAATTTCATAAATCTTTGCACATAAAAAACGACAATTCTTTCAGGGCATCTTCATCAAAAACCGAAATCCTTCTCATAAAAAAGCTTTGCCTATCCTATTTTTACAAGGCATGTTTCTTCTGAAGACAGCCGTCGCAGTTCCCATCCAGAAATCATGAAAAAGAAAAACACGGTTTCTGAATGGGAAACTGCTTTTGACCTGTCTTTTTCATGGGAAAACAGATTGTAAAACACCATAAAAACAGATATACTGTAATTAGAAAAACAAATGTCTTTCACAGACATTCATTCTATAAAGTGTTTGTAAATCACCGAGGGGGGATTGCTTTATGAAACTGATGTTTTTAGGCGCTGACCATGAAGTCACCGGCAGCTGCCATTATATCGAAGCCTGCGGCAAAAGCATCCTGTTGGACTGCGGCATGGAACAGGGACGGGATACTTACGAAAATCAGGAAATTCCCGTTGCCGCTTCCGCCATCGACTATGTGTTTTTGTCCCACGCCCATATTGACCATTCCGGGCTTTTGCCCCTGCTGTACAAAAACGGCTTTCAGGGGAAAATCTACGCCACCGATGCCACCACGGACCTGTGCCGCATCATGCTGTTAGACAGTGCCCACATTCAGGAATTTGAAGCCCAGTGGCGGAACCGAAAGGCAAAACGTGCCGGCGCACCGCCCTTTGAACCTCTTTACACCACAGCAGAAGCCACAGCCGTTATGGAACACTTTGTTCCCTGTGACTATATGGAAATGGTGGAAGTCTGCGACGGCATCCGCCTGCGTTTTACAGACGTTGGGCACCTCTTAGGCTCCTCCAGCATGGAAATCTGGCTGACAGAGGGGGATGTGACCAAAAAACTGGTATTTTCCGGTGACATCGGCAACATCAACCAGCCCATCATCCACGACCCCCGCTACACAGCGGAAGCGGACTACGTCATCATGGAAAGCACTTATGGTGATCGGCTCCACACCGTCCCGCCTGACTATGTGCAGGCATTGGCGGAAGAAATCCAGGAAACGCTGGATGCTGGCGGCAATCTGGTCATTCCTTCCTTTGCCGTAGGACGTACACAGGAAATGCTCTACTTCATCCGGGAAATCAAGGAACGGAATCTGGTAACGGGACACGATAACTTCCCCGTTTACATCGACAGCCCCCTTGCCATTGAAGCCACAAGGGTATTCATGGAAAATCGTCTGGACTGCTTCGATACCGCCGCCATGGAACTGGTGAAAAAGGGCATCAACCCCCTGCAGTTCCCGGGTCTGAACCTTGCCATCACACCGGAGGATTCCACCGCCATCAACTTTGACCGGACACCCAAAGTGATCATTTCCGCTTCCGGCATGTGCGAAGCGGGACGTATCCGCCATCATCTGAAACATAATCTCTGGCGTCCAGAATGTACCATTCTCTTTGTAGGCTATCAGGCCATCGGTACACTGGGGCGCAACATTGTGGAAGGCACTAAGGAAGTGCGGCTGTTCGGTGAAACCATCGAAGTCAATGCCAAAATCCATCAGCTTGCCGGTGTCAGCGGTCACGCGGACAAAAAAGGTCTGCTGAACTGGATTCACCACTTTGACCAGAAGCCCCAGACCGTCTTTGTAGTACACGGGGAAGATCTGGTCTGCGAATCCTTCAAAAATTGCCTGAAAGAAGACTATGGCTTCCATGCCGTAGCCCCTTACAGCGGTGCCTGCTTCGACCTCTCCGACGGCTCCATGATTTCCGCTGGTGTGAAGATTCCCGTTGTGCCGAAACTCTATCCCCATGCCCGTGCGGCAACGGAAGGCGGCAAACGCGCCATGTACCTTTCCGATCAGCTGGACGAAGCCGGCAAACGCCTCCTGCGCATCATCAGCCAGAACAAAGGCGGCGCCAACCGGGATATGGAAAAACTCCTCAAGCAGATCAATGCCCTTTGCGACAAATTGGAAAGTTGACTTTCCCTTCTCATACCCAACCCCTGAAAACGTCGGAATTCTTCGGATTTCCGGCGTTTTCCCGTTTTTCCAAAGAAAAAGCACGAAATCCATCGAGATTTCGTGCTTTATATTATTTCCCTGCAATGTCCATTTCTCTCACCCGTACGGAGGGTGCCCCCTTGCCGCCGCTGGTGAAATACAGGTCATTTGCCGCTTCTGTGATGTTTTTCAGCAGTTCGTAAAAATTCCCTGCCACGGTGATCTGTTCCACCGCCTGTCCCAGTTTTCCGTCTGTCACCAGAAAGCCTTCTGCCGACAGGGAGAAATCACCGGAAACGGTATTGGCGCCTGCGTGCAGCCCCGTAATATCTGTAATGAGGATGCCTTCGCCCATATCCGCCAGCAGTTCCTCCTGACTGCGCTGTCCCGGCGCCAGATAGAAATTGGTCACCGCTGTTTTGATAGGCGCTGTCAGCCCTGCTTTAAAGCCGTTCCCTGTGGAAGGAACGCCGTCCTTTCTTGCCGCCTTCCCGTTATACAGATATGTTTTCAACACACCATGTTCCACAACGGCTTTGTTATAACAAGGCACCCCTTCGCTGTCAAAAGGCGTAGAGGCGTACCCCTCTGGCAGCAGAGGATCATCCCGCAGTGTCACACAATCTGCCGCAATCCGCTCTCCCGCTTTTCCGCCCAGCATGGAAAATCCTTTCTGGATATTTTCCGCAAAGAATACCCCGCAGAATACCCCCAGAAAGTTTGCCATAACGGGACCATCCAGTACCACTTTATATTTTCCGCTGGCAATGGGTGCCGCGCCCAAATGGCTTGCGGCAATCTGCGCCGCCTTTCTGCCTGTTGCCACAGGGTCAAACTGTTTCCAGTCGTTTCCTTTCCAGAAGTAAGAGCCGGTCTTGACTTCTTCTCCATCTTTTGCAATGGCACAGACGTAAGCCGTCACACTATTTTTCGCATGATAGAGGGATAAGCCGTAGCTGTTGGCAATGGCAGTTTCCATCCAGTCTGTATCCAGCACGCAGTAATCCATGGAGGCAATGGAATCTTCCCCTTTCAGGGCGGCATGCTCCATTTTCTTTGCCGCCAGTATTTTTTCTTCTGTGGTCAGCCGTTCCAGAGCCTGATTTTCCCCTTCCAGCGCAGGATAAACGTCCCCAGCGTGGTACAGTTCCTCCCATTCGCTTTCGGAAAGAAGTTCCGCGTGTTCTTTTGCCGCTGCCACCAGATAATCCGCCGCCGGCTCTGTCAGTTTTTCCGTATAGGCATAGCCTGTCCGTCCCTGCCATGTGCCGCGGAAAGAAATCCCCTGCAATGTGCTGTTTTCGTAATCGGAAACTTCTCCCTCCATAATCATAACCTCAAAATGTTTGCTGCCTTTATAATATACCTCGCAGTCGGAAAATCCTGCCGCAAGGGCTTTTTCGATGAGTATTTTCTGAAAATTCTTGTAATCCATTCTTTTCGGTTACCCCCTTCCGCCTACGGTCATTTCTTTGACCCGAATCATAGGCTGTCCCACATCTGTGGGAATGGAGCCGCTGATGCTGCCGCACATGCCCTGTGCCCGCTTCAGGTTGTTGCCCACTTTGTCAATCTGCATAAGGACTTCCGCCCCCTTGCCGATGAGGGTCGCTCCACGGACAGGCTCACAAATCTGTCCATTGCGGATGATATAAGCTTCCAGCACCGCAAAGTTGAATGTGCCCGTTGCCGGGTCTACGCTGCCGCCGCCCATCTGCTTTGCATACAATCCATAAGGCGTGTCTGCAATGATGCTTTCCGGTGTACTGTCCCCCGGAGCCAAAAATGTATTCGTCATGCGGCTGGTAGGCGCGAAACGGTAGTTTTCCCGTCTGGCACTGCCTGTCACTGCCGCTCCCATTTTTCTGCCGTTCATACGGTCCACCAGATAGGTTTTCAGGACACCATTTTCAATGAGTACATTCCGTCTGGTGGGTGTGCCCTCGTCGTCCATGTTGGCGGAGCCCCAGCCGTTGGGAATGGTGCCGTCGTCAATGGCTGTCACCAAAGGAGACGCAATCTGCTGTCCCAGTTTTCCGGCGAATACAGAGGCGTTTCTTGCCACCGCTGTGGCTTCCAGCCCATGTCCGCAGGCTTCATGGAAAATCACGCCGCCGAAACCATTGTCGATGACTACCGGCATTTTCCCCGCGGGACAAGGTTTTGCCCCCAGCATGGTCATGGCAATTCTTGCCGCTTCCCTTGCCGTATCCTCCACGTTAATCTGGTCAAAAAGTTCAAAGCCAACCGAACCGCCGGGTCCTAGATGTCCGCTCTGTTTTTCCGTTGCGGAAGACGCCACCGCCTCCACCGTAAAACGGCTGCGCACCCGTCTTTCTTCTGCCCAAACGCCTTCGGAATTGGCAACCAATACGTTTTTGGTCACATCCAGAAAGCCTGTGCGGGTCTGGGTAATGGCAGGGTCATAGGCAAAAGCCACCGCCGATGCTGCCGCCAGATAATCGGCTTTTTTCCGTTTTTCCACATCGTCCGGCAGTACAAAAATGGGGTTGATGTTCTGCCACTGACGCGTTTTCCAGTCCGGCAGACGCAAAAGATGGGTGCCCTTCACCGTTGACGCCATTTCCCGTGCCGTCCGCACCAGATTTTCTTCGGAAGTATCATTGACAAAGGCGTAAATGACACGATTGCCGCAGAATAAGCGAATCCCTGCGCCGTAATCCAATCCGCCCAAAGCCGTTTCTACCTGCCCGTTCACCATGGCAATATGGTTGCGTTTGGTCTGTTCCACATATAGTTCCGCAAAGTCCGCCCCTGTTTCCAGAGCCGCTTCCAATGTATGTTCCACCACAGATTTTTTCAGCATGTGCCATCACTTCCTTTCGGTTCCGTTTCTTCCAGATAGCGGGCAATGGCTTCCAGATAATGAAGCATGCCGCCGCCCTGCTGGAATATCTGATATTTCTTCTCAAAAGCAGCATAGGGGATGGATTTGCGTCCGCCTTTCTGTGCCGCTTCCCAATAGACTTGCAATGTTTCCAGAGGTAAAAAATAATATTCCCCCAACGCAGAAAAATACACCAGCAAAAAGGCAATGCCCCTTTGTGCCTGAAAATCCTCCATAAACCGCAGCTGATGCTCATGGATATTCTGGAGGGGCAGGTGCTTCTGCGCCGTTTCCTTGGCATCAAAGCATACGGGAATCCCCTGCACCACGCCCATATAGTCTACGGTACTGTTCTGGTCGAAGTATGCCAGCGTAATGGTGCGGCGTTTGTTGTCCACCTCCACCGGCGTAATGGGCGTGGGTATTTTCTGAAACAATGCCAGCCCTTTTTTCCGGTAGGATTCGTTTGTGAAATTGATGATTTCTTCTAAAGCGCTGCCCCGCAGCCCTCTGGAATTCCAGTATGCCATAGTTCCTCCTAGGGAAAATTTCCCTGTTCTGCAAATTTTATTTTGCAGACATTATACCACAGTTTTGGTTTCCCGGCGCAACTATTTTAATGGCTGCCAGCCAGTTCCGACACCGTCACAAAACGGATGCCTTCTTTTTCCAGTTCCGGTGCCATTTCCGCCAAAACCCGGGCTGTCAGCACACCCCCTTCCGGCCCCACATGCCCAATGGCAACGGCGCTTCCTTTTGCTTTGGCAATGTTTGCCGCTTCCCGCAGCCGTTCCTCCACCACGCTTTTTTCCGTGGTGCTGTCCAGAAATACATCCCGTTCCAATAAAGGCACTCCTTTTTCTCCTGCCAATGTGCCGCATTTGCTCTCTGCCGTGGTGACACTGTCCACAAAGACGCCGCCTTTTTCCCGTACCACATCCAACACACAGCCCAATGTATTCGCATCCTCCATGACTGCCGAACCCATGTGGTTATTGACCCCTGCCGCCTGAGGTACCGCACAATACGCCGCCTCCATACACTGCCGGACTTCCGCCGCCGACATGCCCCGGCACACAGCACCATCCCCTACCCATTCGGGTTTTCCTGTCAGGGATTCCATGGGCATATGTATAATGACCTCTTTTCCTGCCGCTTTCGCCTGTGCCGCGTTTTCCGCCGTATGGGAAGAAAAAGGCAGCACCGCCGCTGTAAAAGGAATGTCCAACGCCAGCATCTCTGCCGTTCCTGCGCCGTTGTAGCCAAAATCGTCAATGATAACCGCCAGTTTTGCCTCCTCCACTGTCATTTGTGCCGCCGGTACAAAAGCCGCCTGCAATTTCCCTGCTGTCTTGCCTGCCAGAAAACAACACACAAACAGCAACCCAATTCCCAGATATTTCTTCTTTTTCATGGCATCCACTTCCGTTTTTTACCTTTATCCTATCCCCCTTTTCTTGTCCTTATGCCTTTTGGGCAGAAAAAAAGCCGGTATCCGCTAAAGAAAGCAGATACCGACCCAATTTATGCCATACTGTTTTTCTTCCAGAACCGAAACTCTGTCCAGATGAGCACTGCCGCCAGCAGACACGCCAGCACATCGGCAATGGGCGCCGCAGCCAATGCCCCCGTCAATCCGAATCTGCCGGACAAAATCAGCGCCAGAGGAATCAGGAAGATAATCTGTCTGGACAATGCCACCAACAGGGATTTTGCGGGCTTGCCAATAGCCTGGAAAAAGGACGCTGTCACCTGCGGCAGACCATACACGAAGAAGCCCAGCATATACAGCTGGAAGCAGAACACCGCAAATTCCAGATGCAGAGGTTCATTCTTCACAAAAAGCCCAGCCATGAAGCCGCCGCCCAGCTGGAAAATGCCGAACCACACAATGGAAATGATGAACGACACCGTCACAGCCACACGGAAAGTCTGTTTCACCCTGCCATACTGTTTTGCCCCGAAATTGTAGCCGTTGATGGGCTGTGTGCCGGATGCCACCCCAACGAACATGGCATGTGCCACCTGATAAATCTTCATCATGATGCCGTAGCAGGACAGGGCAATTTCACTGCCGTATTTTGTGACCGCACCGCAGTCTGTCATGAGGTTGTTCATGACGATCTGTGTCAGCGCCGTTGCCATCTGCATACAGAAACTGGGGAAACCCAGAGAAAGGATACTGCCGCAGGTCTTGCCGGACAGTTTCAGATATTTTTTATAGAAAGTGATGTGCTCAAATCTGGGAATATAGGCCACGCAGATAAGTCCAGCCACTACCTGCCCAATGATGGTAGCGATAGCTGCCCCTGTGACACCCATATCAAAGCCGAAAATGAAGATAGGGTCTAAAACCAGATTGATGCCTGCCCCAATCATCATACTTCGCATGGTATACTTGGGATTGCCGTCAGAACGGATGATTGCCGTAAATGCCATATTTGCCATCTGGAAAGGCAGCCCCAGTGCAAGGATGCGCATATAAGTCACAGACAAATCCAGAACCGCATCTGATGCCCCAAAAAGACGGGCGCAGGCAGGGCCGCCGATGATGATGACAGCTGCCAGCAGAACCCCTGCCAGTATCAGCAGTACAAAGGCATTGCCAAAGGTCTGTTCCGCTTTGTCCCGTTCCTTCCTGCCCAAACAAAGGCTGATGTTGGCAGCACAGCCGTCCCCCACCATAAGGGCAAGGGCTGCCGAAAGGGTAATCATGGGGAATGCCACGTTGGTGGCTGCTACGCCGTTGATGCCCACGGCGCGCCCCACGAAAATCTGATCCACAATGTTATACAGACAGTTGACAATAAGCGTCAACACTGTCGGTATGGAAAACTGCATCAATAGTTTACTGATCTTTTCCGTACCCAGAATGTTTTCTTTTCCCGTTTCCATGCCATTCCCTCCTCATTTTTGCAGAAAAAAAAGACGCCTTTCGGCGTCCTTTTGAAATTCTTCTGTTCTCTGGACAGCCGAAAAAATCAATGTCATTTCCATTGTATTTCTTCTCCCATCCAGACTGTCTGTCGGCTTCGTAATTTCAACGAATCAGCCTTTCGGCTCGCGGGCTGTTACCGCCGGTAGAGATGCACTCGTTTCCGAAGAATGTGTCTTTGTTTTTTTATTTTACATCATCGGCAGGCTTTCCGCAAGCGCCGCAGAACTTTTGTCCTTCTGCCAAAGGTGCGCCGCAGCCGCCGCAGAATCTGCCCACTTCACCGTCCGCATCGGTGACCTGTACATCACCGGCTGCTTCCGCCGCTTTCTGGGCAGCCCTTTCTGCTGCCTCCTGTGCCGCAGCTTCTGCTTCCAGACGTTTCTGCTCTGCCCGTTCCGCTTTTTCCGCTTCCCGGTCCGCCTTCACCTGTTCGATTTCCGCTTCCAGTTCCTTGATGCGGTCTTGTGCCTTTACGATTTTATCACAAATGGCTGTAGCTTCTTCGTCCAGCTGGTCGCCCATGACGAATTTCGCCCAGTAATACATGCCAAGCTCCCGCTGGTACTCATTGATATTGCCTTTCTGTATGACAATATCGCTGTTGATGCGGTTGATTTCCAGTCCATCATTGGCTTTGTCCGCCGCGGTTCTTGCCAGTTCTCCTAATTTATCCAAAAAAGCCATTTCCAGCGCCTCCTCATTTGTTCCATTTGCTTTGTATATTCGCCAAAACATACGCTTTTTCCTGCAAAAAAGCAGAAAAATGCATCTGCTTGCATGAAATTTGTATCTTTCCCCCTGTTTTTTTCCTGTCCATTAGGGAAAGCGTCCGAAAATTGCTCCTTTTCTTTGGACTTTTCCTCTAAATGCACAAAAAACAACCTTTTCCCAAAACACCTGTTTACATTGCAAAAATACTACCGTATAATGATAATACTTTATTTTGATACGGAACGTGTTATTGCAGTGAGAGGGAGTCTGAATCATGGAGTTGTTGAAACAAAGAATATTAAAAGATGGGACAGAAATCGGCACCGAAGTCGTAAAGGTAGATTCTTTTCTGAACCATCAGTTAGATATCGGTCTGTTTATGGCGCTGGGCAAGGAGATCCACCGTCGTTTCGGTCATCTGGGCATCAATAAGATCCTGACCATCGAAGCGTCCGGCATCGGCATCGCTGCCATCACCGCCATTTATTTTGATCTGGTGCCTGTAGTTTTCGCCAAGAAAGCACAGCCCAATACCATGACAGAGGAATTTTACGGCGCGCCCGTCAAATCCTTTACAAAGGGTACCGTGTCCATCGCTCGTGTATCCAAAAATTATCTCAACGCCAATGATAAAGTTTTGATCATTGATGATTTTCTTGCCCACGGCGAAGCAGCAGCAGGTCTTGCCAATCTGGTAGAACAGGCAGGCGGCACTGTATGCGGTATTGCAGCCATCATCGAAAAAGAATTCCAGGGCGGCAGCAAAAAACTCAGAGATGCCGGCTATCTGGTGGATTCTCTGGCGGTCATCACCAAAGTGGAAGACGGCAAGATCTATTTCAAAGACTGAAAATCATACACGAAACAGAGGCACAGGGCTTTTCCAAAGAAGAAAACTCCTGTGCTTTTTTCATGTTTTCTCTCCCCTTTGTCCATCCGCAAAAGACATTCGGAATTTTTGCATATTTTGTTATATGATTGTATGTTTGTATGTTACCTTTATGAAAGAATGTCAGTTTTTTCCATTTTTCTCAACACCTTCCCCTTACAACATAATATACAAAAAAATGTATGACACCCATGGTTATTTTTTCCATCTCTTTTTCCACTTACCCATTGAGAAACCATCTGCTTTTTGCTATGATGGAAGCGCATGTGCCCCTTTGATTGTCACGACCAAGAGACACTGGGAGCAGATGCATTTTTTATGTTTTTGAATGGATTTATGTGAAAATTTAAGGGGGTTTTTTCTATGCTGCGAGGGTTCGCAGAAGATTTGAAACACGAGTTTCGGGGATACAATTCCGCCGCACTGATGAAAGACCTGATGGCAGGTCTGACCGTTACCGCCGTTGCGCTGCCGCTGGCACTGGCATTCGGTGTCAGTTCCGGTGCCGATGCCGCATCTGGTCTGATTACCGCCATCATTGCCGGTCTGGTCATGAGCTTGCTGGCTGGGGGATATTATCAGATTTCCGGTCCCACAGGGGCTATGGCAGCCATCCTCACTTCACTGGTGGCAGGCTATGGTCTGGACGGCGTATTCATTGCCACACTGCTGGCTGGTATCCTGCTGCTTCTGGCGGGCATCCTCCGTCTTGGGAAACTGACCTCTTTCATACCCGCTCCCGTTATCACAGGCTTTACCTCCGGTATTGCCATCGTCATTGCTCTGGGGCAAATTGACAACTTCTTCGGCACCCACAGCGAAGGCGCCTCCACCATTGCCAAACTGGCAAGCTACGGCACACTGGGCTTCCATCCCAATCTGACTTCCGTAGGCATTGGTCTCTTTGTGGTGCTGTTTATGGTGTTCTTCCCGAAAAAATGGAATGCTGTGGTTCCTGCATCTCTGGTGAGCATCATTCTCACCACTGCCTTTTCCATTTTCGTTGGTTTGGATGTGCCCACCGTTGGCACCATCCCCCAGACCCTTTTCCCGGAAAAACGACTGCTCTTTTCCGCACTGGATTTGACCACCGTCACAAACCTCATCATGCCTGCCTTCAGTATTGCCATTCTGGGCATGATTGAAAGTTTGCTCTGCGGTGCCAGCGCAGGTCAGATGACAGGTGTTCGACTGAAAAGCAATCAGGAACTTATCGCCCAGGGCGTGGGCAATATCCTGCTGCCTTTCTTCGGCGGCATCCCTGCCACAGCTGCCATTGCCCGTACCAGCGTTGCCATCCGTTCCGGCGCAAAAACACGTCTGACGGGTATGTTCCACGCCGTAGGGCTCTTGATTTCCATGTTCCTGTTGGCTCCCGTCATGAGCCAGATTCCCATGGCAGCCCTTGCCGGTGTCCTCATGGTAACTGCATGGCGCATGAACGAATGGAACTCTATCCTGTATATGTTCTCCCATAAATTCAAAGGGGCTATGCTGGAATTTCTGGCAACCATGATTGCCACCATCGTATTCGACCTGACCATTGCCATTCTGGTAGGCGTTGTCATCGGTCTGATTTTCCTGGTGTCCCGTCTGTCCTTCATCGAAATCAACTACGAAAAGGTAGACATGGAACGTCTGCGTGTGACAGACCCTGTCCTGCGGAATCGTTACAATAACGCCATGGTGGCTTACATCACCGGTCCTATGATTTTTGCCAACACCCAGAATGTGGCAGATATCTCCACAAAAATCGGCGACTGCGACACACTGCTCTTGTCCATGCGTGGTGTATCCAACATTGACATTTCCTGTGCCCAGACCCTCCGCACCCTCATCGGAAACCTGCGGATGAAAGGCGTAGACGTGGTTCTCTGCGGTCTGCCCTCCCGTGCCATGGAAATGATGCGCAGAACAGACCTGGACGAATATGTGGGCAAAGAAAACTTCTACTGGAGCGTAGAACGTGCCCTGCTGACAAACCGTCCCCTGCCTCCCTGCCGTCAGGACTGAAAAAACGCAGTTTCATAAGAAAACAAAAAAGGCTGAAATCCTTACCATACCAAGGATTCCAGCCTTTTTTCTTATGCTTTTTCCGCCTCGTATTCCGCTACGCAGTTTTTCAGGATTTCATCCAGCTCCTGCCATTTCTGTTTCAGCCGCAGAGGCTTGCCTGCCTGTTCTAAGAAGCAGTGTTCAGAAACGCCTGTAAAGAGCACCTGTGCGGTTCCTGCCAGTTTCATTTCGTATGCCAGATGCATCATCATGCCGTTGTATTTCTGCACCTTTACGGTGATTTCCAGCACATCGGCAAATGTGCAGCTTTTTTTGTATCGTCCATGTACCCCTACCACAGGGGAAACAATGCCCTCCGCTTCCAGACGGTCAAAACCCCAGCCGATTTTTTCCAGAAAATCCACCCGGGCTTCTTCCATCCAGCGGATGTAATTGGAATGATGGGCAATGCCCATTTTGTCTGTTTCGTAATACTGTACTTTATGCAAATATGGTTCCATAATTCGCCTTCTTTCTTCAAATGGTTTCCTTTTTTTGTATTCGCCGCCGGTGCTGCGATTCCTTCCCACTTCTGCATATTGACATAATTTTTCCGCAAAAAGGCCGCCTGCTTTGCCAAAATTTTACAAATCTGAAAAAATCGTTGCCAAAACATGCCGTTTCCCACTAAACTTAGAATAGAAACTTATGCCGCCGGCAGGCAGAACAGGAGGAATGTCCATTGAACGAAATTTTATTGCTGACAGGCATTGTCATCATCATCTGCATTCTGGTGCATCGTCTGACCTTTCGCCTAGGGGTGCCGTCCCTGTTGGCGTTTCTGGCTCTTGGCATGTGCTTCGGCGTTGATGGCATACTGCATATTTCTTTTAACAATTACCATATTTCAGAAATCATCTGTTCCATCAGTTTGATTTTCATCATGTTTTACGGGGGCTTTGGCACCAATTTTGAAGAAGCCCGTTCCGTTGCCGTCAAATCCACATTGCTTTCCACCCTGGGCGTACTGTTCACTGCCGGGCTGGTGGGTGTCTTTGCTCACTTCGTCCTGCATCTTCCCTGGGCAGAAAGCATGCTCATCGGCTCTGTCATCTCATCTACAGACGCCGCTTCCGTATTCAGCATTCTCCGTTCCAAAAAGCTGAATCTGAAAGACCACACCGCTTCCATGCTGGAAATGGAGTCCGGTTCCAATGACCCCATGTCCTATATGCTGACATTGCTGTGGATCACCATACTCACAGGGGATCAGGTATCTGTACCTTTGTTGGTGCTGCGTCAGCTTGCCATTGGCAGCATTTTGGGTCTGCTGTTGGGAAAAGGCGCTGTTTTTGTGCTGAACCGCTGCAATTTCTACATCGACCAGGGGAATACCATATTCCTTCTGGCTGTTTCCGCGCTGGCTTATGCTCTGCCTTCCGCTCTGGGCGGCAATGGGTATCTGAGCGTATATCTTTGCGGCATCGTCATGGGGAACTCCTATCTGCCCCATAAACGCGATCTGGTGCTGACATTCGACGTATTGACAGGCATTGCCCAGATGGTCATCTTCTTCCTGTTGGGACTGCTGGTGACGCCTTCTCAGCTGCCTGCGGTGTTCCTGCCCTCTGTGCTTATCATGGCGTTTTTGACCCTTGTGGCAAGACCCCTTTCCGTAACTGCGGTGCTTGCGCCTTTCCGTTCTTCCAAAGAACAGATCGGCTTGGTTTCCTGGTCTGGGCTGCGGGGAGCCGCTTCCATTGTGTTTGCCATTCAGGCAGTCCTCAGCGGCGCACCTATGGAATACAATCTGTTCAACCTGGTGTTCTGCATCGTGCTCCTTTCCATTTCTCTGCAAGGCACTTTGCTGGCACCTATGGCACATAAACTGAATATGATCGACGAGAAAGCCGACGTCCGCCGCACATTCAATGACTATCAGGCAGAAAGCGACATCACCTTTTCTAAGATTTCCATCAGCCCTCATCATCCATGGGTAGACCATTCCCTGAAGGATGTCCCCCTGCCGCCGGAACTGCTGGTGACCCTGATCCTGCGAAACGGCGTTTCTCTGGTGCCCAATGGCTCCACCGTCCTGCAGGCAGGCGACCTGCTGGTACTGGCAGGACATGAATTCGAAGACCGGGAAAACCTGACCCTCTACGAAGTTTCCATTGACAAGACCCATAAATGGAAAGACAAATCCCTGCGGGAACTGTCCCTGCCCAAAGGCACCCTTATCGTCATGATACAAAATGAAAAGGGCACTGTCATTCCCGATGGCAATACGGTCATTCATGGGGAAGATACCCTGGTCATTGCCAGATTCTGATACCAAAAAAGCTGATTCTCAAAGAGAATCAGCTTTTTTTATCTATATCATGCCTGTTCCGGCACCAATTCGCAAACGCAGTAATCCCATTTTTCACACAGATGTTTCTGCGCCTCCTTGGATGCCTGTCGCATACAATCCAGAGAAAGCACATCCCCTTCCGTGTGGAAATATACAGAAACCCACATTCTCCGTCCCGTGCGGGTCACATCATAAAACACAGGCTCAAATCCATATGCCTGCAAAAGAGGCTCACAAATCCCCTTGACCTGCTCCAGTACTTTTTCATCAGGCGCAAAAAGGAAAATGTCTTTCACGGCGCCAAAAAACATTTTGGCTGCCCCCGGCAGTGCGAAAGCCACCACCAGCAGTGCCACCACCTGGTCCACGTAGGGTGCCATCCACGCAAGGCTGGTATCCTTCAGTACCTTTGCGCCAAAGAACGCCGCCGCCATACCCATGCTGTAAAGGACATCCAGCCGCCACGCCATCCACTCTGTCTGCAATATGGGAGAAGCCACTTTTCTGGCACCCACATACATAACCCCCAGAATACAAAGGCTCACCAACCCCAGCAGCAGCTGGAACATGGATACGACACCATATGCCACATGAGCACCGCCGGAAAGCATGGTCTGGATAACATTCACTGTCAATCCTGCCATAACGGAAAGCATCATGGCAGACTTCACTGCTGTAAATACAGATTCCACCTGCGCATAGCCAAAGGGATATTTCTCTGAAATCGGTCTGTAAAAAAGAGGTGTCAAGCAGACAGCCGCTGCCATCATGAGCATTTCCGCCCCATCATAGGCGGCATCCATGAGTACCGACTGGGAATGGCTGGCAAAAGCAAACAATAACTCTGCCGCCACAAAACACACGTCGGCAAAGACAGAGAGCTGCAAAATCCGTTTTTCCGTCTGCAATTCTTGATTTCTCGACCTTTTGGGCATGACTGCCCCTTGGGTTTGTTCCATTTTCATTCACTCCTTATAAAGACGCTTGCTGTTTTTGAAAACCATCACCGTCCTATCTGCGGCAGACCGCTGCCCCCGTGATGTTCTTCCAAATGGTTTTCTCTCGCTTTTTTGCGGCTAAGGAAGATATATTGTTGTCCCAAACCCCTTTCTTTTGATTCCTGCTTCTGATTTATCATATAAAAAAAGAGAGAATATGGATTCTCTCTTTTTTCGTCGCATTTTAAAACTTTAATTCATCGATATCCATAGTGCCCATGGGAATGCTGTTGCCGCAAGCGGGACAGGCAATTTCCTTCTGGGTTTCCATGGTTTCCTCATCCACGTCGATTTCCTCGCCGCAGTTGGGGCAGATGAAGGAATAGAAGTACACGGGTTCTTCCGTTTCTTCTTCATCCAGTTCCATTTCTTCCAGTTCTTCATCGTCCAGGAAGGTTTCCAGCATAAATGCCATATCTTCCAGAATATCCATGATGCCATGGAAAATCTTGCCTTCTTTGGTGTCGGGATCAAACCCGCTGCCGTCGCAAAGCCCTCTCAGATATGTGATTTTCTTATCGAAATATTCCATTTATCACTGCCTCCTTCCGAAAGATTGGAAAAAAGATTAGTTGTTCACTCTGCTCAGGTATTCGCCTGTACGAGTGTCGATTTTGATGATTTCACCCTGGTTGATGAACAGAGGTACCTGAACGGATGCGCCTGTTTCAACGATAGCGGGTTTTGTAGCGCCCTGTGCTGTGTTGCCTGCGAAACCGGGTTCTGTGTCTGTGATTTCCAGTTCAACGAACAGAGGGGGTTCGATACCGAATACGTTGCCGTCATGAGCCAGCAGTTTTACGTTTTCGTTTTCTTTTACAAATTTCAGGGAATCGCCAACGTCATCAGCGTTCAGAGCGATCTGGTCGAATGTTTCGTTGTTCATGAAGTGATACAGTTCACCGTCATTGTACAGGTACTGCATATCCATTCTGTCGATGTGTGCTTTGGACATTTTTTCAGTAGGACGGAATGTTTTTTCCACTACTGCGCCTGTTTTGATGTTTTTCAGTCTTGTACGAACGAAAGCCGCACCTTTACCGGGTTTTACATGCTGGAATTCCAGTACGCTGTAAATTTCGCCTTCGTATTCCATGGTTACGCCGTTTCTAAGTTCACCTGCAGAAATCATGTTTCATTTCCTCCTCAAATTTCATCTTACGGGAAAAAATTCCCGCTGCTTTTAAAAATTATACTATATTTCTTATTCTAAAAATAAGCATATCCTATTATATTTTAATGGAAAATCAATGTTTTTTCAATACATAATCTGAAAAAAACCATCTTTTTGGCTCAGATCATGCCATTTCTCTTGAAATAAACCTGCATCACTTTCCGCTCTGCCCCGCGTTTTACCTTTGTGATGAGCTGGTCACGGTCGCAGATGGGCGCTGTCATGATGCAGTACAGACCGCCTCTGTGGCCGCACCACATATCCGTAAATACCTGATCGCCTACCATTGCCGCTTCCCGGGGCACCAGCCCCAGTCGTTTCAATGCCTGTTTCATTTTTCTGGGGTTAGGCTTGCCTGCTTTGTGGATAGCAAGGGCTTTCAGGGGCTTATTGAAGCGATGCACCCGTTCTTTGTTGTTATTGGACAGGATGCACAGGCGGAAACCCATGTCCTGCATCTGGGCAAAAAAGTCAATGAGCTTTTCATCCGGGTCTGCCACATCAAAGGGCGCCACCGTGTTGTCGATGTCGAATACCAGTCCCCGTATGCCCATTTCCTTCAGCTCCGCCAAAGGCAGGTCATAAATGGACTGAATGTACAAATCAGGGAAAAAACGTTCCAGTATCATATTGCCTCCTTATATCCTCTCGTCCAGTTCAATACGCAGCAAAGCGTTTTCCTCCACCGTTCCCAGCTGCTCCCCGCTGAGATAGCGGATCATGGCTTCGTCGGCGTTTCCCGTCACGCCGTAAATCAGTTCAATGCGCTTGGTGCGGAGCAGGGTTCTACCTGCCGACCGGATATTGGCGCAGAGCACCACATTGATGTCCTGTTCCGTGAGAAACTCCGCAATGGTCTTATCCCCCAAGGGCACCACTTCTTTTGCCTTCACCAGTTCGATTTCCACATCATAGACTGTAAATTCTTTCGTTTCGCTGTACCGGAGAAAAATCTCCCCGTCCTTTGTGGGAATGGCAACCCGCATGACCCACACCTTCCTTTCTTTGTCCTATTGTATCCATCCTTTGGGGGCGTGTCAAATTTTCCCGTAATTTTTTTTGCGTATTTCACCGAAAAAGGGTAAAATAGGAACGAATACAGAAGTTTACATCGAAAGGAGATTGAAATATGGACCCTAGAATTGAACAATTGGCTTATAATCTGGTGCATAATTCCTGCCGCCTGCAAAAAGGCGAAAAAGTCATGATTCACCAGAACGGCATCCATCCGGCGCCGCTGGTAAAAGCCATCATCAAAGAAGTATACAAAATCGGCGCAACACCCTTTTTGCAGCTGATGACAAACTCTCTGGAACGTGAACTGCTGCTGGGCGCCACAAAAGAACAGATGGAGCTCATGGCAAAGGCAGACAGCCTGCTCATGAACGAAATGGACGCATTCATCGGCGTTCGTGGTGAAGACAACATCACCGAACAGGCAGACGTGCCCAACGAAAAACAGAGCATTTACGAAAAATATTACTCTGCGCCTGTCCACCATGAAATCCGCGTGCCCCATACAAAATGGGTGGTACTGCGCTACCCCACAAACGGCATGGCACAGTCCGCACACACCAGTCTGGAAGACTTTGAAGATTTCTACTTCAATGTATGCAATCTGGACTACGGCAAAATGTCCAAAGCCATGGACAGCATCGTTGACCTGATGAACCGCACAGACAAAGTTCGTCTGGTGGCAAAAGGCACCGACCTGACATTCTCCATCAAGGACATTCCCGCAGTGAAATGCGCCGGCACCTGCAACATTCCCGACGGGGAAATCTACACCGCCCCCGTTCGCGACTCCATCAACGGCGTTATCACTTACAACACCCCTTCCGAATACAACAGCTTTACATTTGAAAATGTAAAACTCACATTCAAAGACGGGAAAATCATCGACTGCGACGGCAATGACAAAGAACGTCTGGAACACATTTTCAACACCGACGAAGGCGCAAGATATGTGGGTGAATTTGCCATCGGCGTAAACCCTTATATCACAAAACCCATGAACAACATCCTGTTCGACGAAAAGATTTCCGGCAGCATCCACTTCACTCCCGGTAACTGCTACGACGACGCACCCAACGGCAATAAATCCGCTATCCACTGGGATTTGGTGCTGATTATGACACCGGAATACGGCGGCGGCGAAATCTGGTTCGACGATGTGCTCATCCGCAAAGATGGCCGTTTCGTACTGCCCGAACTGGAATGCCTGAATCCTGAAAATCTGATGTAATTTTGTTTCAGCAGGAAACATAATAATAGTAGAAACAGCCTTTCTCAAACAGAGAAAGGCTGTTTTTTTCGCATATTTTTGAAGAAAATAGAAAAATTTGGGGCAAATTCTGCTCTTTCAAAATCCCTATGTTGTCGTTTCCGACTCTCCCAGTCCGCACCGGACTGGCGAAAAGGTTTCCAAAGGGAAAATCTTTCCCTTTGGTCGCCTGTGGGGGTTTGGGGACCATGGGAAAGGTCCCCAAGTTTTGGGTACTTTTGCGCCAAAAGTACCTCTCCGAAGGACACTAGCCCTTAGGGGCATCTTCATAAGAAAACAAAGAAAGCTGAAATCCTTTTCATATATGAAGGATTTCAGCTTTCTTATTTTTACTAGTTTATAATGGATATGTTTTCTTATGAAGACAGCCATCGCAATTCCCCTTAAGAAATCAAGAAAAAAGAAAACCAATGTTTTCTTGAGGGGAAGTTGCTTTAGATATCCGTTTTCTGCGCCTTTCGCCTCTCCCGAAACAGCTCCTCCGTTGCTGCCAAAAGTTCCGTCTGTATCTCCTCCACCATCTCTGTCATGTGGGACACCGTTACCACATAAGGCGTTTTCCATGGGTCACAGCCTGCGGTCATGGCATCCAGCAAAAGGGAAAGGATGCTTCGCACCAGGTCTGTTTTCTGGTATAAATCCTGCAATACATCCAATGGTTTTTCCACGTTTTTCTCCCCTCCTTTTGCCCATGGTATCACACCTTTTTCCCTTTCATGGGAAAATGCCACAATCCTGTGGCATAATTTTTTTCCACAAAAACCATTTATTTCTCCTTTTCCCTGTATATCCGTTGACAGAAAAGCCCAAAATATAGTAAAATGCAAGGGACAACAGCAATGAAAAGGAGAGTAGGCGGCACAAAATGCCACAGAGAGCCCCGGTAAGCTGAAAAGGGGCGCAGGAATGACGCTGAACATGGCCTTGGAGCTTCGCACCGACTGCTTTTGCATAGGCTGCGACGGGTTGCGCCCGTTACTGCGTGAGGGTATTTATTGTACCTGCTGAGGTCTTTTTTGTGAAAAAAAGATAAACTAAGGTGGTAACACGGTCACTTCCGTCCTTTGCAGAAAGGGCGGTTTTTTTATTGTGTGCCATCTTCCATTTTTGTAGAAAACCATTGAAAAGGAGAGATATTTGTGGCAAAAGAAAAATTTTATATCACCACACCCATTTACTACCCCAGTGATAAGCTGCATATCGGTCATTCCTACTGTACCGTTGCAACAGACACCATGGCACGTTACAAAAGACTGCGTGGCTACGACGTTATGTTCCTGACAGGTACCGACGAACACGGTCAGAAAATCGAACGTATCGCCAACGGTCAGGGCATGACACCCAAGGAATACACCGACAAAATCGTCAAAGGCATCAAGGAACTGTGGAGCACACTCTGCATCTCCTATGATAAATTCATCCGTACCACAGACGATTACCATGTAAAAACCGTTCAGAAAATCTTCAAACAGCTCTACGATCAGGGCGACATCTACAAAAGCTCCTATGAAGGCTGGTACTGCACACCTTGCGAATCCTTCTTCACAGAACATCAGCTGGTAGACGGCAAATGCCCCGACTGCGGCCGTGATGTGGAACTCTTGAAAGAAGAAAGCTATTTCTTCCGTCTTTCCAAATATCAGGACAGAATCATCAAATACATGGAAGAAAATCCCGAATTCCTGCAGCCCAACACACGCCAGAACGAAATGATCAACAACTTCCTGAAACCCGGTCTGGAAGATCTGGCTGTTTCCCGTACCTCCTTCAAATGGGGCGTACCTGTAGAATTTGACCCCGGACACATCGTATACGTTTGGGTAGACGCTCTGTCCAACTATATCACTGCTCTGGGTTACGGCACAGAAGATGACAGCCTGTTCAAAAAATTCTGGCCTGCTGACGTACACGTTGTTGGTAAGGAAATCGTACGTTTCCACGCCATCATCTGGCCTGCAATGCTGATGGCTCTGAATCTGCCTCTGCCTAAACAGATCTTTGGTCACGGCTGGCTGGTTATCAACGGCGGCAAAATGTCCAAATCCGTTGGTAACGTTGTAGACCCTAACGTACTGGTTGACAAATACGGCGTAGACGCCATCCGTTACTTCCTGCTCCGTGAAATCGCATTCGGTCAGGACGGCAACTTCAACAACGAAGCACTGATTCAGCGTATCAACTCCGACCTGGCAAACGACCTGGGCAACCTGGTTTCCAGAACCGTTGGTATGATTGACAAATATTTCGGCGGCACACTGCCCGCAGAACGCACTGCAACACCTTTTGATGAAGACCTGAAAGCTGTTGCACTGGCTACCACAGAAAAAGTGGAAAACGCTATGGAAAAAATGTTCTTCAGCGATGCTCTGGTAGAAATCTGGAATCTGGTTCGCCGTACAAACAAATATATCGACGAAACACAGCCTTGGATTCTGTGCAAAGACGAAGCAAAGAAAGCAGAACTGGCAAACGTGCTGTACAACGTTGCAGAAAGCATCCGTATCGTTTCTATCCTGATTCAGCCTTTCATGCCCAACACACCTGCAAAAATCTGGGCACAGTACAACATCACAGAAGGCGACGCAACTGCTTGGGACAGCACAAAAACATGGGGCGTACTGCCTGCTGAACTGAAAGTACAGAAAGGCGAAACACTGTTCCCTAGAATTGATATGAAGAAAGAACTGGCAGAACTGGAAGCAGCTATCAAAGCTTCTCAGGCAACATCCGTTGCAAACCAGCAGAAAAAAGAAGCGGAAAAGAAAGCAGAAGCTGAAAGCGAATACCCTGCAGAAATCACCATTGAAGACTTCTGCAAAGTACAGCTGAAAGTAGGCGAAGTGCTGGAAAGCAAAGAAGTAGAAGGCTCCAAAAAACTGCTGCGCAACGTGATCAAAATCGGTGACGAAGAAAGAGTTATCTTCTCCGGCATCAAAGACGCTTATGCCCCCGGCGAACTGGTAGGCAAACGCGTTGTGGTTGCTTATAACCTGAAACCCAGAAAAATGATGGGTGAAATGTCTTACGGAATGATTCTGTGTGCCGAAGACGGAGACGGCAAACTGAGCGTTCTGACAACAGACGACAAAGACTTTGCAAGCGGGAGCAGCATCAGCTGATGTATTTCGAATCTCACGCACATTATGACGATAAACGCTTTCGTGAAGACAGGGAGAAGCTCTTAGAGCTTCTCCCCTCTTGCGGTATTGACCATGTAGTCAATATTGGCTGCGACCTGAAAAGCTCCAAAGAGAGCATCCGTCTGGCTGAAAAATATGACTACATTTACGCTTCCGTCGGCGTACACCCTCACGAAGTCAGCGAAATGACCTCTCAGACCATCGAAGAACTCCGCCGCCTTGCGGCTCATGAAAAGGTGGTTGCTATCGGCGAAATCGGTCTGGATTATTATTACGATTTCAGTCCCAGAGAACTGCAGCAGTTCTGGTTCCGCCAGCAATTACGCCTTGCAGAATCTGTTAACAAACCTGTAATAATTCACTCCAGAGATGCTTCTCAGGAGACCTTTGACATCATCAAAAGCAGCCCCATCCGCCGGGGTGTCATCCACTGTTACTCCGGTGCATGGCAAATGGCGCAAGATTATGTCAATATGGGCTTTTTTATCGGTGTTGGGGGGGTAGTGACCTTCTCAAACGCCAAAAAACTGGTGGAAGTGGTGGATAAAATCCCCATGGAAAAAATTCTCATCGAAACAGACAGCCCTTATCTGGCACCTAACCCCAACCGCGGCAAACGTAACGACTCCAGAAATTTACAATTTGTTGTCGAAAAGATTGCGGAAATTAAGAAATTGTCACCGGAAGATGTCGCAAAAATTACGTTTGATAACGCAAAATCGCTCTTTTTTTAAAAAAGGGTTGCATAAATGTTACAAATATGTTAATATAAGCAACGTAATAAAAATGAAGGTATATCGTTATGGTATATCTTCATTTTTTGCAGTTGTGAATTTAACGAAATTTATCGATAGAAGTGACGACTTCCATCCCTTACGACTGCGATACCGAATGACCCCTAAGGTCTTTCGGGAAAGGCATAAAATCTAATGTCTATCATCTGAATACGAGAGGAACGCCAGGCGGCCTTGGAGAAAAGACGCAGAATTTTTTCCGAACCGTCAACCCCAATCCTTTTCGGCTCCCACTCATTTTTACCCACAAAAAAGAGTGGTACAGAAAAAAGGAACCAACGTTCAAGGAGGAAAACAATGAAAAAACATCTTAGAGTATTTGCTATCGTGGTATCTATTTTAGCAATCGGCTGCGGCACAGCGTCCGCTTATGACAAAAACACACAGTCCGTATTACTGGATATGGACGGTGTACCCCGCATGGTGACAACAGATAAGACGACGGTCGGTGAACTGATGGCTGACCTTGCGGAAAACGTGGAAACAGAATACATCGTAACAAACGCAGATGAAAGCGATGTACTGGTAGACGATATGGAACTGACTCTCACATCCGTAACAGAAAAAACAGTTTCCACAACAAAAACAGTGCCCTACGAAACAGTAGAACGCACAAACAACAATCTGAAAAGCGGTGAATCCCGCGTGGTACAGGAAGGTGTTAACGGCACCGCAACTGTTATCAACAAAGAAATCTATCACGGCACAGAACTGGTAGAAACCGTTTTCGTAGAAGAAAAGGTTGTTACCGAACCCGTAGATAAAATCGTGGAAGTAGGTCCCGAAAATGTCATCAATGGTTATACCTACTCCAAAGCAATCAATGTAAAAGCAACAGCCTACACACCTTATGACGCAGGCTGCACCGGCGTTACAGCCACCGGTATGAAAGCCGGCAGAGGCGTAGTAGCCGTTGACCCTAAAGTAATCCCTCTGGGCTCCAGAGTATACGTGCCCGGTTACGGCGTAGCCATTGCCGCAGACACTGGCGGCGCCATCAAAGGCGGCAGACTGGATGTATGTGTGGACAGCGTTTCCGAAGCATACAGCTGGGGTGTTAGAAACGTAACTGTATACGTTCTGGAATAAGACCCGTTGAAATAGAATACAAAACATCATATACCACAAAAAATAGCAACAGCGTCCGAGAGATCGGGCGCTTTTCTTTTCGTCTTTCTTCTCCCCTTCAAAATCCCCTTTCTCCTAAAAAATGCCCTCATTTTTATCAAAATCTCCTACTCCGTACAATTTTGTATCCTGTATACATCTTATTTCCATTATAAGCCACTCTCAGGGGTTTTTACCCCCTTCCATGAAACTTTCCCCATAAAATATAAAAACGCCTCTAAAAACCCCCTTTTTGACGTTTTCAAGCTAGGGTATCCCCTTTACGCTTTTTTCCATAGAAAAAGGAACATGGATTTTCCATGTTCCTTCTGGATTTCCTTATTTTGTGCTGTCTACAGTGATGGTCTTTGTAGCATCGTCCCAGCCTACAGCAATATCCATCAAACTGCACAGGTCACGCAGTTTGAAGTATGTACTGCCGTTGATGGTGTAAGCAGGCATTGCGTATTCCATCCATCCTCTGTACACAGGTGCAGCGGAAGGCAGTGCCTGTTTTGCGGTGCCGTCCCCTGCTGCCAGTTCGCCGCCTACTGCCACGTAAGCTGTACCACCCTGCAAACTGATGGCTTTGGCTTTTGCATCCCAAGTCACGTTAAAGCTCTTCGCTGTGCCATTGACAGCTGCCGCTACGTCACGCAGTTTGAAATATGTATTGCCGCCGATGGTGTAAGCGTCAAAAGCCACTTTCTTGCCATTTACCAGTACTTTGGCTGTACTGGGTGTAGCTGTGGTATACTGGGGCTTTGTCAGGCTTGCCGCTGTTTGTCCATTGCCTTCCACCACCAGATATACTTCCGCGCCGCCTGCAATGGCAGGATACATACCAAGGGCACGATAGATGCCAGGTTCTTTGATGGTATAAGTGGTGCCAACTTTTACAACAGCCTCTCCTTCGCTGTCAAAATAGAGAGCGTCCCAGCTTTCCTGTGTGTAGCCGTCAGGAAGCATAACTCCTTGGGCTGCCAGCGCGTTTCCGGCACTGAGATACTTTGTCACTTCAAAAGTCTGCAGCTCGTCCACAGCACTGACTTTCACAGGTGCCTGACACACATAAGCTTCCTTTCCCGCCACAGTGGTCTTGCCAGTCACATTGGAGATGCTGAGCTGATATTCAGCCGCTTCCCCTTCCATTCTGTCATAGCCGTCCACCTGCACGGTTTCTGCCCCGAAAGCTGTTACAGGCAGTGCCATGGTCAGCACTAGTGCCGCAGCCAGCCCCCTCATACTTCTTTTTTTCATAAATAACCCCTCCTAATACATAAACATTTTTTTGTATCCACACAGATACAAGCCCATTATAACAAGGAAAGTGTTCCTCCACAAGAACATTTTTCCTCCCCATAAAAAAACATCGGCATACTCTAAAAACTGAGCATACCGATGTTTCTATGTTACAGTTCGATGATTTCCGCGTTTTCCACGGCTTCTTCCAGATATTTGTCCAAATCTGTCAGTTTCCGTTCAATCCGTTCGATGACATTCAGACGAGGTTTGATCTGGGGGTGTTTTGCCACAAAAATGGTGCAGCAGTCTTCGTAAGGACGAATGGAAATGTCATAGGTGCCAATCTTGGTACCAATGTTGATGATTTCCTGTTTATCCATACCTGCCAGAGGACGCAGTACGGGCATATTGCAGACTGCGTTGATGGCATAGATGCCCTGCATGGTCTGGCTGGCTACCTGACCTACACTTTCGCCGGTGATCAGGCTCCATGCGCCATCTTTTTCGGCGATTTTTTCCGCCGCACGCATCATAGCACGTTTCAGGTGGATGGTCAGCTTATCATGGGGCACATTTTCCAGCAGATACAGCTGCAAATCCGTAAAAGGCACTACATAGAGCTTAAATTCGCCGGTAAAGTCCGCAATGCGTTTTGCCAGGTCGATAACCTTCTGTTTTGCCCATTCACTTGTATACGGAGGGCTATGGAAGTATACGCCTTCCACTTCCACCCCACGTTTTGCCATCATCCATGTGGCAACAGGGCTGTCGATCCCGCCGGAAAGGAGGGAAACGCCCTTGCCGGAGCTGCCGTAGGGCAGACCGCCGTAAGTCTTGATGATTTTGGAATACATGTAAATGCGGTTACGCACTTCGATGTTCAGCACAACGTCAGGTGTTTTCACATTTACAGTCATGTTAGGCATGTGGTCGAGGATGTATTCCCCTACATCCGCCGCAATCTGCATAGATGCCACGCCAAAACCCTTATTGGAACGACGAGCGTTTACCTTAAATGTCATGGGTTTATCGCCGTAGAGCTCCTGCATGTGGCGCAGAGCTTCTTCTTTGATGGCGTCCATGGACATTTCCTGCAACCGGATACCGGGGCACAGTGCCACCAGACCGAAAATAGGCTCTACTCTGGGAATCACCAAATCATAGTCCATTTCGCCGCCACGGTCTTCCACAATGAGGCGACCGGGTTCTCTTACGACATAATAATTTCCCACAGGGTCCAGATTTCTGCGAATCGCCAGAATCAGACGATTGATGAAGATATACTGGTTATCGCCACGCATGGCAATTTCCCCGAATTTTACAAGCAATACTTTATCCGCCATACTTCCTCCTTATCTCTGTCGGTTGATTTTACGCAGGAAAGGTACCGTTTCTTCCAGCGCTTTCAGACATTCTTTGGCTTCTTCCACGGTATTGTACCGGCAGAAGCTGAAACGTACCGCCCCTTCGATTTCTTCAAAAGGCATACCCATGGCTGTCAAAACAGGGCTGCCGATTTTCTTTCTGCTGTCGCAGGCAGAACCTGCGGATACGAAAATCCCCTTGCTTTCCAGGCTGTGCAGCAATACTTCACTGCGCAGGCCTTTGAATGTCACATTCAGTACATAAGGGCTGGCTTCTTCCAGTCCATCCCCGTTGACCTGTGTGTCAGACATTGCCAGAATGCCATCCATAAGGGTTTTCTTTACTTCTTTCACATGTTCGATGCTTTCTTTCATGGAACGGAAGGCAACGTCTGCCGCTACCCCCAGACCAGCCACGCCGGCGCCGTTTTCTGTACCTGCACGCTGACCTTTCTGCTGACCGCCCCCCAGAATGAAGGGACGTACTTTCAGACCTTTGCGCATATAAACCATACCTACGCCTTTGGGGCCATGGATTTTATGACCGCTCATGGTCAGCAGGTCGATTTTCATTTTCTGTACATCAATGGGGTATTTGCCGAAAGCCTGCACGGCGTCCACATGGTACAGGGTATTGGGATTTTTTTCTTTGATGAGTTTCCCAATGGCTGCCGCATCCTGAATGACACCTGTTTCGTTGTTCACCAGAATGGTGCTCACCAAAATGGTGTCAGGACGGATGGCATTTGCCAGTTCTTCCAGAGAAATATGTCCCTTTTCGTCTACGCCCAGCCATGTCACTTCATAGCCTTTTTCTTCCAGATGCTTCATGGGATTTTTTACAGCGGGATGTTCAATGGCTGTAGTGATGAGGTGCTTGCCGTTTCTGGCATAGCCTTCCGCTGTGCCGTAAATAGCCCAGTTATCCCCTTCTGTGCCGCCGCTGGTGAAGAAAATTTCTTCTTCTTTGGCACGGATGCCATTGGCAAGGATTTCCGCCGCTTTGCGGATTTCCTTTTCCACTTCCAGCCCCATGACGCTGACGGAAGCAGGGTTCCCAAAGTTTTCACACAGCATATAGGTCATTTTTTCCGCCACTTCGGGCAGCGCTCTTGTGGTGGCGGCATTATCGAAATAAATCATTTCTCTTTCCTCCTTAGCCCAATTCATACAACAACAAGGCAACGGTGGTCATGCCCGCCGTTTCCGTCCGTAAGATTCGTTTGCCCAGTGTCACTGGCAGAATGCCTGCTTCCTGTGCCAACTGGATTTCCTCCGGCGCAAAACCGCCTTCCGGTCCGATAAAGACCCCTACGGTCTTACCGGAAAAGCCCTGCACAAACTGGCGGATGCCTCTTTCTTCCTCTTTTTCATAAGGAATCAGTGCTCCATCCAGCTTTGCCGCTTCCGCCACAGCCTCCTTAAAGGTCAGGACGCTTTCTCCCATCTGAGGGATGATGCCACGTCCGCTCTGTTTGGCGGCGGCTTCGGCGATTTTCTGCCAGCGTTCCAGCTTCTTGCCTTCTTTTTTGTCCAGCTTCACAATGGCTCTTTCCGTGGAAACGGGCACGATTCGCTCAATACCCAATTCCACGCATTTCTGGATGATCCATTCCATTTTATCCGCTTTAGGCAATCCCTGATAAAGGGTGATTTTCGTTTCCGGCTCCACATCGCAGGGGGCGGAGGAAAGGACTTCCGTCACCACACCACGTTCCAGAGAAAGGATGCGGCACTGATAGTCCGTTCCTTCCCCATCACATACAGTGATTTCTTCCCCTTCTCTTGCCCGGAGCACGGTCTTGATATGCTTTTCATTTTCCCCTGTCAGGGTGATTTTCTTCCCCACAATGTCCTGTGGTGTCACAAAAAATTTCGGCATGGCTTATCCCTCATAACGGGTAGCAATGGCAACCCAGCTTGTTTTTTCCTTGATGTCCAGCACAGCGAAGTTTGCGGCTTTCAATGCTTCCAGCACATCTTCCTTCCGTTCGGTGATGATGCCGCTGCACAGGAAAATGCCGCCGTCTTTGATGTAATCAGGCACCTGTTTTGTCAAAGCGATGATAACGTCTGCCACGATATTGGCAGCCACCAAATCGTATTTTTTGCCGCTGTAAGACGCCTGCAGTTCTTTGTCTTCCAGAATATTGCCGGCTTTTACATGGTAACGGCTCCGGTCGATATCGTTTCTGTCGCTGTTTTCATAAGCGATCTGGATGGCATTGGGGTCAATATCCACAGCGTCGGCTTCTTTTGCATCCAGCAGCAGAGAAGCGATGGACAGGATACCGCTGCCGCAGCCAATATCCAGTACCATATCATCTTTCTTCACATATTTTTCGATGAGCTCCATGCAAAGCTGTGTGGTTTCGTGGGTGCCTGTACCGAAAATATGACCGGGGTCGATTTTCAGGATGATTTTATCTGTCTGGGCAGGCAGTTCTTCCCAAGAGGGCTTGATCATGATTTTATCGCCGACGGGGAAGGGTTTGAAATATTTCTTCCAGTTGTTTGCCCAATCTTCTTCCGCTACGTTTTTCATGGTCACTTCCAAAGAACCCAGATCCAGTTCTTTTTCTGTTTCTTTCACGCTCTGGAGTGCGCTTTTGATCTGGGACAGCTGTTCTCTGCCATAGAGGTTATCACGCAGGAAAAAGGTGATGCCTGTGGTCTGTTCCTGTTTTTCTTCCACCAGTTCATCGGCAACATAGTCCCATTCTCTATTGGGATTTTCCAGAAATTCCGCAAAATCCGCTTCGTCGTGAATCATCAGCCCATTCAGACCGCACTGGTACAGCACGCCTTCCACCGGCTCCAGCCCCATCTGGGATGTGGCTACAAATACTTCGATCCATTCCATGTTCTTCTGCCTCCTTATTGTCCGTTCCACTACGAAAAAAATCCGACACGTTGTGTCGGCTGAGGGTGTCGAAAAAATCGACACCCTTCGTCAAAATCAGGATTTTGACGAGGTTACTGTATGTATAAACAGCACGTTCCATCGGCATAAAAATGCCTTGAAACGTGCTGTTTTCCTCGTCGGAAGTAAATTCCGACTGCGGATTTCATTTGGGACACGCTTCGTTTCCCAATCCCTTCCGCAGTTCTGCAAAAGTGTAAACTCCAGTTTTTGACACCCTGATCCGAAACGTTATGTCGGCTTTTTCTGCCTCACCTCTGCCAGAATGTTTCTTATTTTTCATACATGCGGCAAACTTCCCGGTAGCTTTCCGGTGTGCCGATGTCATAACATTCTCCGGAGAATGTGTAGGCGTACACGTCTTTGCGTTTGTACAGCCATGCGGGGAAGTTCCCCGGTGCGTCGGGATTGTTGCCGCTTTCCAGATATTCCCGGAACATGGGCACAGTATCCCGTTTGTAAAGGTAGGTGGCAAATACCGCTGTGTCGGACTTGGGCTGTTTGGGTTTTTCCTCAATATCCAGCACCTTGCCGTTTTCATCCAGCAGCGCCACGCCGAACTGGGACAATTCCTTTTTGTTGGGCCATTTCTTGACGCAAACACAGTCATGGTCTTTTTCCCGGTAATAATTCACATAATCCCGCAGGGAGTAAGTGAAGAAGTTATCTCCGGCAATAACCAGCAGTTCGTCGTCGATTTTCTTTTCAGCAATGACAAAGCCAATATCACCTACCGCGCCTTTTTTGTTTTCGTCGCTGGTGGTGCCGTCATCCAGCACAGAAATGGGAGTTTTCCCCGGCGCTGTTTTTGCCCAGTCTGTGAAATGCTGTGCAAAACGGCTGTTTGTCACCACATAGATTTCGTCAATCTCAGAAATGGTGTTCAGTTCGTCTACGATATAATCAATGATTGGTTTTTTGTTGATTGGAAGCAATGCCTTTGGCGTATTGATGGTCAAAGGATATAATCTGGTGGCATAGCCTGCCGCCAATATAATTGCTTTCATGAAATCACTCCTCTTTCCTCATCAGAAGTGTCCTTCTTCGCCAAACAGACTGTCACAAACAGCCTGCATGTTTTTGGGCAAAGGCGCCGTCATCTGTTTTCCGTACAAATAGGACAGGAAACCTTCTTTTTCCTTCCAGACGATTTTCCGAGCATGCAGACATTGATTGGAAATGGCAAACTCCCCTCTGACCTTTCGGTTCGTTTCGGCATCGCCATATTTCCTGTCACCCAAAACGGGATGGTCCATAGCCTGCATGTGGGCACGAATTTGATGGGTCTTTCCGGTGATGAGCTGCAGTTCCAGCAAAGTATAGTCCTTTGTGTGGGCAAGGGGGCGGTACTTTGTCAGGGCACGGCGGTATCCCGCTTTTTCCTGATGGCTTGTCCGCACCTGATTATGCTCCTCATCCTTGGAAAGATACAGGTCGATTTCTCCCGCTTCTTCCACTACGCCTTTTACCAATGTAACATAATATTTATCCATACGCCGGCTGCGAATGGCTTCATTGACTGCCTGCACGGCACGGAGGGTTTTCCCTGCCACCACAATGCCGCTGGTGTTTCTGTCCAGACGGTTGCAGACTGCCGGTGTGAACGCGCTTTCCGCAGAAGGCGTGTATTGTCCTTTTTCGTAGAGGTAATACAAAATCTGGTCTGTGAGGGTATCCCGATCCTCCGCTTTTTCCGGATGGGTCAGAAGCCCGGCGGGTTTATTCACCACCAGAATGTCATCATCCTCGTAAACAATGCCGAAGTGACGCTCTGCCACAGGAACGGTCTTTTCCTCCATAAATCCTGCCATGGTTTCTTCCGCCAGATACAGCTGGAGGGTATCCCCCTCCAGCAGCATCTCGCTGCCCTCTGCCTTGCCTTTGTTGAGCTTGATGCGTTTTTTCCGCAGCATTTTATAGACAAAGCTTTTGGGCGCTTTGTTGAAGTATTTCAGCAGATATTTATCCAGTCTTTGATTTTCCTCATTTTTGGTGATCTTGATCTCTTTCAATTCTCCCAAACTCCTTTGAGAAATCCTCCCCAGCTTGTTTTTAGCTGTGGATCCAAGCCAGATATGCACTGATGAAGTTGTCGATGTCGCCGTCCATGACTGCCCCTACGTTACCGGTTTCTTCCCCGGTACGATGGTCTTTGACCATGGTGTAAGGCATAAATACATAGGAACGGATCTGGCTGCCCCAGCCGATTTCTTTTACATCGCCGCGGATTTCCGCCAGTTTCTGCATCTGTTCTTCGATTTTCAGTGCCAGCAGTTTACTTTTCAGCATTTTGAACGCACGTTCCTTATTGCTGAACTGGCTTCTTTCATCCTGACACTGTACCACAATCCCTGTAGGGAAGTGGGTGATACGGATGGCAGAAGATGTTTTGTTGACATGCTGACCGCCGGCGCCGCTGGCACGATATGTGTCGATACGGATGTCGTCGGCTTTGACTTCGATCTCATTGTCGTTTTCGATTTCCGGCATAACATCGCAGGAAGCGAAAGACGTATGACGTCTGCCGGAGCTGTCGAAAGGAGATACACGCACCAGACGATGGATGCCTTTTTCGGACTTCAGATAGCCGTAAGCGTTTTCGCCGTTGACCTGAATGGTAACGGATTTCAGACCTGCTTCGTCGCCGTCCAGCATATCCAGCACTTCCACCTCAAAGCCTGCTTTCGCAGCCCATTTGGTGTACATACGGAACAGCATGTTGGTCCAGTCGCAGGCTTCTGTGCCGCCGGTACCAGCGTGGAGGGTAACGATGGCGTTATTGCGGTCGTATTCCCCGTCCAGCATGGTGGCTACGTGAAGCTGTTCGTATTCCTCCAGGAAGGAATCGTTCATTTCCTTGACTTCCTCGTAGATGCTTTCGTCTTCTTCTTCGATGCCCATTTCAATGAGCGTGAGGATATCCTCGTATTTGGTCACAAGACCTTCATAATGTTCTACCTTGTTTTTCAGCGCTTTGAGCTGCTGCAAGGTTTTCTGGCTCTTCTGCATATCGTTCCAGAAATCAGGATCGGCAGAAAGTTCTTCCAGTTCGGCTATTTTCTCTTTGGCGCCAGCGACGTCAAAGTGAAGCCCCCATTTCCTTTAATTTTTCGTCATAAGCGGAAAGGCCCAGACGGATCTGTTCTAATTCGAACATGCAAAAATCAACTCCTTTAAAAATAAGATTTTTTTGGTTGTTTTTTTATTTATGATAAACGTAACGAATATCCGTAAGTGTTTTGCCGTCTATGTCGCACAGACAGGCATCTTCTGTGGGCACAAAGCCCAGTTTTTCATAAAAGGCTCTTGCCCTCATATTCTCCCGCAGAACCCAAAGGTAAACCCCTTCGTAAGTCCCCAGAAGTTCGTCCCTGACGCTTTCCAGCAGCTCTCTGCCATATCCCTTGTCGTAATATTCCGGCAAAAGATAAAGAGAAGCCACTTCGCCAAAGGCGCTGTAATCGCCGCCGTTTCCCACAAGGGTTCCCCCAGCGGGCAATTCTGTCCTGGCAGCGCCATAAACCACTGCCCCCACGGCTCTTTCCTTATCAAAAATCAGTTTGGCAGACAAGCTGCCTTCTGTCAATGCTTTTTCAAAAAAGGCTACCCAATGATTTTCGGACAATCCATCCAAAAAACCGTCAGGCACATTCCCCCGAAAAGCCACTTTCCAGCTTTCGGCGTAAATACGGCTCATGACAAGGGCGTCTGATACCTCTGCCTGCCGCAAAGTGCCGGCTTTTCGAAAACGGATATAATTCCCGGAAAAAGAAGGTTCCAACTCCTCGGCGGCAACTGCCCAATGGGGCACGTTATATTCCGCATACATGGAGGGATGATGAAGCAGAAAATAGGCTGCCTTTCCCCCTTCTGTTTCACAGCCATACACAGGCACCAGATGTCCGCCTTTTCCGTAAAAACTCCCGTCCGGTTTCTGCTGACCAAAACGGAAATAAGGTGTCACGGAAGCGATGCAGACAAAGCCGTTTTCCAAGTCTTTTTGGAGGTCCGCAAGGTTCTTGCCCCGTTTTGCCTCTCCAAAAATACCATATTCCCCAGCCATTTCCGCCAGTTTTCCATGAATCCAGCCCACGCCTTCTTTATAAGCCCCTGCCGCCAGACCTTTGGAAATCATCTCTCCCTGTCTGCCGCAGACGCAGCCGAAGCCTTCCAGCACCATCCGAAGGGAAGCGATGCCGCAGCCTCTGCCGCTCCAGCTTTCCGCCTCGGCAAGGGAGGGAAATCCCTCCTCCTGCCAGTTTTCAGCGGTCATTCTTTGGGTATAAAAAGGCAAATTTACCAGCTGTATCCGTTTTTTCATGGTTTCACCTGCTTATTAAGCGTTTCTGCCGCAGCACTGTTTGTATTTCTTGCCGCTGCCGCAAGGGCAGGGATCGTTTCTGCCAACTTTTTCTTCGGCACGTTTCTTAGGCTGTTTCACTGCGGAATCGTCCTTGTTGGTGAACATAGGTTTCTGCACTTCTTCCCGTTTTGCTTCGGTTTCGATGCGGACACGGTAGAGGATCTTCAGGGTGTCTTCCTGAATGTGGTTGCTCATTTCCTCGAACATGTCGTATGCAGCAAATTTATATTCGATCAGAGGATTTCTCTGGGCGTAAGCGTGCAGACCAATGCCCTGACGCATCTGGTCCATATCGTCGATATGATCCATCCATTTCTGGTCGATGACACGCAGCATGACCACGCGTTCCAGTTCACGCATTCTTTCTTCGTCGCCGATTTCTTTTTCTTTCAGTTCATAAAGCTGAACACCCAGTTTTTTCAGGTTTTCTTTCAGCTTGTCTTTTGTCATTTTTTCCAGAGCGTCTTCTTTGATGTTGATTCTGCCAACAGGGATGATGGCGGAGAAAGATTCGCTCAGAGCGTTCATATCCCATTCTTCGGGCATCTGTTCATCGCTGATATGGGCGTCGATGATGCGGTCGATGGTCTGGGAAATCATGCCCATGATGCTGTCGCGAAGGTTTTCGCCGTAAAGTACACGTTTTCTTTCGCCATAGATAACTTCACGCTGTTCGTTCATAACCTGGTCGTATTCCAGCAGATGTTTACGAACGGCAAAGTTGTTGCCTTCTACTTTCTTCTGGGCGTTTTCGATGGCTTTTGTCAGCATGCCTGCTTCGATGGGTTCATCTTCATCCATACCCATGGCGTCAACCAGTTTCATGGTCTTTTCGGAGCCGAACAGACGCATCAGGTCGTCTTCCAGAGAGATATAGAATCTGGATTCACCGGGGTCACCCTGACGGCCGGCACGACCACGGAGCTGGTTATCGATACGTCTGGATTCATGACGTTCTGTACCGATGATCTTCAGACCACCCAGTTCCGCAACGCCTTCACCCAGCTTGATGTCGGTACCACGACCAGCCATGTTGGTGGCGATGGTAACGGCGTTCATCTGACCAGCCAGTGCAACGATTTCCGCTTCTTTTGCGTGGTATTTTGCGTTCAATACCTGATGAGGGATGCCTTCCCGTTTCAACAGTTTGCTCAGTTCTTCGGATTTATCAATGGTAACGGTACCTACCAGTACAGGCTGACCTTTTGCATGAGCTTCTGCGATGTCACGAACAACAGCACGGAATTTGCCCGCTTCTGTGCGGTAAACAACGTCCTGCAGGTCTTTTCTGGCAACAGGTTTGTTTGTGGGGATTTCCACAACGTCCATACCGTAGATGTTACGGAATTCGTCTTCTTCTGTTTTCGCTGTACCAGTCATACCGCATTTTTTCTTATATTTGTTGAAGTAGTTCTGGAATGTGATGGTAGCCAGTGTTTTGCTTTCCCGGCGTACCTGTACATTTTCTTTTGCTTCGATTGCCTGATGGAGACCGTCGGAGTAACGTCTGCCGGGCATCATACGGCCGGTGAATTCGTCAACGATAACGATTTCCCCTTCATGTACCACATAGTCTTTGTCCAGATGCATGTTGTAGTTTGCTTTCAGAGCGTTGTTGATGTGGTGCTGCAGTTCCAGGTTTTCGGGGTCAGACAGGTTATCTACATTGAAGAATTTTTCTGCCTTTGCGATACCTTCCTGTGTCAGCACAACGCTTTTTGCCTTTTCATCCAGAATGTAGTCCCCTTCTTCCTGAAGTTCTTCCTTCATCAGAGGGTTCATGGCTTCTTCTTCGTTCAAGATGCGGCCTTTTTTCAGCTGTTTTACAAACAGATCGGCTACACGGTACAGGTCTGTGGACTTGGAGCCGCTGCCGGAAATGATCAGTGGTGTTCTGGCTTCATCGATAAGGACGGAGTCCACTTCGTCGATGATGGCAAAGTGCAGGTCACGCTGTACCATGCTTTCTTTGCGGACTACCATGTTGTCACGAAGGTAGTCGAAACCGAATTCATTGTTGGTGCCGTATGTGATGTCGCAGGCATAAGCGGCACGACGTTCGTTATTGTCCATGCTGTTGAGGATACAGCCAACGGTCAGACCCAGGAAACGGAATACTTCGCCCATCCATTCGCTGTCACGCTGTGCCAGGTAGTCATTGACAGTAACAACGTGTACACCCTTGCCTTCCAGTGCGTTCAGGTACGCAGGCAGGGTAGCCACCAGTGTTTTACCTTCACCAGTACGCATTTCGGCAATACGTCCCTGATGCATCACGATACCGCCCATGAGCTGTACAGGGAAATGACGCATGTTCAGTACATGGGGACGGGAAGCCGCTTCTCTTACAACAGCGTATGCTTCCGGCAGAATATCGTCCAAAGTTTCGCCTTTTGCCAGACGGTCTTTGAATTCCTGTGTTTTGCCTCTGAGTTCTTCATCAGAGAGTTTTTCGTATTCAGGACCCAGTGCTTCGATTTTGCTTACGATTGGTTTGATTTTCTTGATTTCTTTTTCACTGTAGTTCCCAAATATTTTTTCCAATAAACCCATTTGGTTCACCTCATTTTTTCTTTTTCCTGTATGTCCCTTGGAAAGCCATGCTTTCTCATAGGCATACTTTTACATTATTATAGTTTAGCAGAAAAACAGCCTTCGGCGCAAGCATAAAATGCCCGAAAACCGAAGGCTTTACAAAACTTTAAGGAAATTGTAACTTCTTTCCCATACTTTTTACAGTTTATACGAAAAATAGACCATATCTTTGAGCAGTATGCCATCTTCCACAATGGGATGGTCATAATGATGAACGAAAAAATCCGTGATTCTATGGGAGAATTGGAAGCCACAGGCCATGTAAAATCCCATGGTTTTGGGCGTTTCTCCTGTTCCTGCCTGCAAAATGCCCTGTCCTTGCAGTTTTTCCTGCCAGAACCGCACCAGCTGTTTTCCATATCCTTTCCCCTGAAAAGCAGGCAAAACAGCGATGTTTTTCAGTTCCCACAGATTTTCTCCTTCTTTTGTCACAACAGAAAGGGCAATGGCGTCTTCCCCGTCAAAAAGGGCTGCCATCTCTCCTCTTTCCAGATATTTCATGACCATGTCCTCCTGCTCATCTCCCAACAGGAGCAAATCCATAAAGTCCGTTTTTCCCGTGGTAATCTGCCGCAGCTCCATATCAGTAAGCCACCCGGCGGATATCGTTGATGTGTCCCAGTACCATGATATGTTCGTCTTCATTGAATACGTAGTTGGGACCGGGAATAGGAATCACATTTTCCCCCTGTTTCACCGCTACGATATTCAGATTATAGCGAGCACGGAAGTTGACATCCACGACGGTTCTGCCCAGCCAACGTTCCATGGGGCGGATTTCCGCAATGTAATAATCCTCCACAAAGGGGATGCAGTCGAAAATATTGTTAGAACTTGCGGCAATGGCAATCTGTTCTGCCACGTTTTTCTCAGGATAAATAACAACGTCAGCGCCGTTTCTTTTCAGGAATTTTGCCTGAATGTCTTCGTCTGCTTTGGCATAAACCTTTTTCGCCCCCAGTTCTTTCAGGAAGCTTGCAATCTGCAAACTGTTTTTGAAGTTTGTACCCATGCAGACAAAGCAGGCGTCGAACAGGTCAATACTGAAAGAGCGGAGCACATCAATGTTGGTGCAGTCCCCCACACGTCCGCTGACGCCAAGGGGCAGCACATCTTCCACTGCTTCGGAGTCCTTATCCACTACCATAATCTCACATTCGTTTTCTGCCAGAGAGCGGCACAGATGATGACCAAAAGAGCCCATACCAATAATCAAAAAGGATTTCATTTCCATAACTTCCTCCTGTTACATGTCCAAATTATCCAATGGTGATCTTTTCCAGAGGCATGGTCACAGGCGGCACCGCTTTCCGTTCCATAAGGGCTACGGCAAAGGAAATACTGCCCACCCTGCCGCAGTACATGAGGAAAATGATGACCAGACGGGAGAATACCTCCAATTCTCTGGTGATGCCTGTGGAAATGCCTACGGTACCCATGGCGGAGAAGGCTTCAAAAAGCACATCCGTCAGTTCCAGATTTTGCACACTGCAAATAGCAATGGTACCAAGGATCACAAAAATCAAATTGACAAAAAATACATAAATGGCTTTGTGCAATGCGTCTTCTTCCAGCCGTCTGCCAAAAATATTGGCACTGCGGGCATGACGCACCCCAGCCAGTGTATACATGAGAATGACCATCAGTGTGGTGGTCTTGATGCCGCCGGCAGTAGAACCGGGGCTGCCGCCGATGAACATGAGAAGCATCATGAGCATTTTGCTGCCGCTGGTCATGGCACCGGGATCGACGCTGTTAAAGCCTGCCGTTCTGGCGGTACAGGACTGGAAAAGGGCTGTGAGCAGTCTTTCGCTGTTGCTCATATCCACATTCAGATTGTTCCGCTCCAACATCAGCAGCAAAAAGCCGCCGCCAACGGTCAGGGCAAAGGATGTACTCAGTACGATTTTTGTCTGGAGGCGCAGATGGCGGAAAGACCATTTTTTCTGCCACAGATCCTCCCAAACCAGAAAGCCCAGACCACCCATGGTGATAAGCCCCATGAGGGTGAAGTTCACCAGTGCATCGTCAGCATAAGCCACAATGGAATTGTAATTGCCAAAAAGGTCAAAGCCCGCGTTACAAAAGGCGGATATGGAGTGGAACACACTGAAGTATGCCCCCTGTTTCCAGCCAAACTGTGGTATGAACCGGATGGCAAGGAACAACGCGCCCAGCCCTTCAAAGAGCAGGGTACCGTAAAGAATTTTTCTTGTGAGGCGTACAACGCCGCCGATCTGCATGGAGTTGATGCTTTCCACCATCACTTCCCTGTGGCGCAGACCGATACGCTTTCGCATCAGCAGCAGAAAGCCCAGAGAGATGGTCATGAAACCAAGTCCCCCGATCTGGATAAGTCCCAGTATGACCAATTGTCCAAACACTGTCCAATGGGTGCCTGTATCCACCACCACCAGTCCTGTTACACAGGAAGCGGATACCGCTGTAAAAAGGGCATCCAGCACCGATGTAGGCGGCTGACCCTCCTGGGTGGAAATAGGCAGCATCAAAAGCAGCGTCCCCGTGAGGATCACCAGAAAGTATCCCAGGGCAACGATCTGCAAATTGGAAAGTCTCATTCGTGAACGAACCATTTCTTATTACACCTTCTCTTTTCCCCGATTGATAATGTTGATTCTTTCTGCAATTTTTCTTTGGTGTCTGTCACTGCCAGATTGCGCACCGCTTCCAGAAAAGGAATGGACGCTTTGGCTTCTTCCATGCCGTAAGTCTGATTGAGTTCATATTCCAAAGGAATCCATGTGGACAAAGGCGCTTCGTTGTGCTGCAAAACTGCTTCCAGCTTGTCCAATGCCTTATACACACGGGCTTCCGGCGTTTTCATTTCTATCATTTCCGCAAACAATTCTTTCCATTCGCTTCTGACAGGTTCCGGCAGGCTTTCCGCCAGGGCAAAGACTTCTTTGTCCTCTTTTGCCGCATCCGCTTCCGTTTTCCAGAAAGAAGGAATGTCTCCGGTGATGGCTTCACCCAGATCGTGAATAACGCACATCCGCAGCACTTTATTCAGGTCTACGCCTTCCGCTTCTCCAGAAAGGAGCATTGCCATGAGCGCCACACGCCAGCTGTGTTCTGCCACGCTTTCAGGACGCCCCTGACTGGTGGTGGAATGACGGGTATTGTCTTTGAGCCGTTCTGCCAGATGCAGAAAATCAATGAATTCTCTCGGCGTCATGCTTCCTTCTCCTTTTCCAGCGCTTTTTTCCAGCATTTATAACACATGGGTTCATAGCTTTCATTGCCGCCCAGCATGACCTGTTCCCCTTCGGTGATGACATGTCCTTCTCCATCCAGTCTGGCGTTTACGATGGCTTTGCTGCCGCAGCTGCAAACAGTCTTCAGTTCTGTGATGGAGTCGGCGATTTCCAGCAGACGGGCGCTGCCGGGGAACAGTTTTGTGCGGAAATCTGTCCGCAGACCATAGCAGAACACAGGTACATTATAGGTATCCACAATGTCCCGGAGCTGGTTAATCTGTTCCGGCTGGAAGAACTGGGCTTCGTCAGCGATGATGACGTCATAGAACTGTTTTTCCCGCTCTCCTTTCTGGAACAGGGCAAACAAATCCACATCCGCTGTCACCACATAAGCAGGGGCTTCCAGACCGATGCGGCTTTTCACCACGCCTTCCCCATCTCTGGTGTCTACCGCAGGCTTCATGAGCCATACCTGCATGTCCTTTTCCTCGTAATTGAACTTGGTAATCAGTGCCTGTGCAGACTTAGAGCTGCCCATGGCGCCATATCGAAAATACAGTTTTGCCACGCAAAACCCTCCTTTTTTCCTCTATTGTCCGATTATCATATCACAAAACTTTGCAGGTGGCGAGGTAAAAAATGAACTTTCACAAAAAATAAACAACACAAAACTGTTTTCTTTCTTTGAAAAAAGTATTATACTGACTTTGATATGTTTTTCACATACTTTTTCGGGGAAATAACACCATTTCAATTCATCAGAAAGGAGTTTTTTTCATGAATACAGACCTGACTACAGGCAATACCAGTCGTCTGCTCTGGGCATTTTCCATTCCCATGCTCATCAGTGTGGTTTTCCAGCAGTTTTACAACATTGCCGACAGCATCATCGCAGGGCGGTTCATCGGGGCGCAAGCGTTGGCAGCTGTAGGGGCATCCTATCCCATCACCATGATTTTCATGGCTGTTGCCATCGGCAGCAGCATCGGCTGTACTGTCGTTGTATCCCAGCTGTTCGGCAGCAAACATTATGCCATGCTGAAAACAGCCGTTGGCACCATCTGCTGTGCCGGCGTCATTGTGAGCATTGTGCTCTCTCTTTGGCATCTGGCAGGATGATAACCTGCTGCTGCTTTTGCAGACACCGGAAAACATTTTTTCCGACGCTTCTTTGTATCTGCATATTTACATCTTAGGATTCCTGTTCCTGTTTTTGTATAACGTAGGCACAGGCATCTTTACGGCGCTGGGGGACTCCCGAACACCCCTGTATTTCCTCATTGGTTCCTCTTTGGGGAATATCGCCCTGGACTTGCTTTTCGTCATTGCCTTTGATATGGGCGTAGCAGGTGTGGCATGGGCAACCTTCCTGGCACAGGGCATTGCCTGCGTTCTGGCCCTCATCACACTGTTTTTCCGTCTGAAAAAACTCCAGACCACAGAAGCCCATCAGTTCTTTTCCTTTGCCGTACTGGGTCAGGTCACAAAAGTTGCCGTGCCCAGCATTTTGCAGCAGTGTTTTGTATCTGTAGGGAACCTGTTTATTCAAGGTCTGGTCAACAGCTACGGTTCTGCCGTCATTGCAGGCTATTCCGGCGCCATCAAGCTGAACACCTTCGGCGTTACCTGCATGACCACCCTTTCCAACGGTCTTTCTTCCTTCACCGCTCAGAATCTGGGGGCAGGCAAAAAAGACCGTGTACAGGAAGGCTTCCGCGCCGGCGCCAAAATGGGCATTCTGGTATCCCTGCCCTTTGTGCTGGTGTACTTCTTCTTCAGTGAAGCTGCCATGGGGCTATTCATGAAAAGCGAAAGCGCCGAAGCCATTGCTGCCGGTGCCATGTTCCTGAAAATCGTCACACCTTTCTACTTCGTGGTATCCACCAAAGTCATGTGTGACGGTGTGCTCCGCGGGGGCAGCGCCATGCTGTACTTCATGACCACCACATTCACAGACCTTGTCCTCCGTGTGGTATTGGCCTTCGTCTTTGCCATTGGCTTTGGTCTGGGCTCCACAGGCATCTGGCTGTCCTGGCCTTTCGGCTGGAGCATCTCCTGCATCCTTTCCTATGTGTTCTACCGGAAAAAACCATGGGAAAAACGCTCTTACGATACTTTATAAACAAACATAGCTGGAATCCTCCCACAAAAAGGATTCCGGCTTTTTTTATGGAAAAGATTTTCTTCTGCGTGCAGCGAAAAAAGCCTTTTTTCCTGTACCCCATTTGTTTTCCTTGCCCTTCTCCTTACTTTTGTATACAATGAAAGAAAAGGACGTGATCGGAATATGCATTTTACGAAAGGGGGAAATCTATGATAACCGATTTGACCACAGGCAATATTCGCAAATTGCTGTGGAGTTTTTCCATTCCCATGCTTATCAGCGTGGCTTTCCAGCAGATGTATAACATTGCCGACAGCGTCATTGCGGGACGTTTCATCGGGGAGGACGCGCTGGCAGCCGTTGGGGCATCCTATCCCATCACCATGATTTTTATGGCAATTGCCATCGGCAGCTGTGCTGGCTGTGCCGTCATCATTTCCAGACTTTTTGGCGGCAGGCAATACATCCATCTGAAATGCGCCGTCAGCACCATATTCATCACCTGCGTAGTTTTGAGCGTGATTCTGACGGTATTCGGCGTATGGCAGGGACAGAATATGCTGCGGATGCTTCAGACACCGGAAAACATCTTCGCCGACGGCGCCCTGTATCTGAATATCTACATATACGGGTTCCTGTTCCTGTTTCTGTATAACGTCTGCACAGGCATCTTCACCGCTCTGGGGGATTCCAAAACACCTTTGTATTTCCTCATCGGCTCCTCTGTAGGCAATATCCTGCTGGACCTCTTGTTCGTTATCGTCTTTGATATGGGCGTGGCAGGCGTGGCATGGGCAACCTTCGCGGCACAGGGCATTTCCTCCCTGCTGGCACTGGCAGCCCTGCTCCATCGTCTGAAACAGATTCCCACCACAAAACGGTTCCCGCTGTTTTCTTTCCATTTGCTGGGGCAGATTTCTGTCATTGCCGTACCCAGCATTTTGCAGCAGAGCTTCGTTTCCGTTGGGAACCTGTTCATCCAGGGTTTGGTCAACAGCTTTGGCTCCGCCGTTATTGCGGGATATTCTTCCGCCATCAAGCTGAATACATTCTCTGTCACCTGTATGTCCACCCTTGCCAACGGTCTTTCTTCCTTTACGGCACAGAATATCGGTGCCCATAAGGAAAGCCGTATCACAGACGGGCTGAAAGAAAGCCTGCGCATGGGCGCCCTGGTATGTCTGCCCTTTGTGGTGATCTATCTGTTCTTAGGACGTTTTGCCATCGGTCTGTTTTTGGATAACGGCAGCCCCAATGCCATCCATGCAGGCATGATGTTCCTGCGGATTGCATCTCCTTTCTACTTTGTGGTCATGGTCAAAGCCATGTGTGACGGGGTACTCCGCGGCACCAGTTCCATCGCTTATTTCACCACCACCACATTCACAGACCTGGTGCTTCGTGTGGTGCTGGCATATTTCTTTGTAAAAGCACTGTTTATGGACTCCACAGGCATCTGGCTGTCCTGGCCCGTTGGCTGGACATTGTCCGCGGCACTGTCTTTCTGGTTCTACCATATCCGCCCTTGGCAGCATCATGGTCCCAAACCAAAACGACGTATGGCAGCGAAATCATAAGCAAAAAGAGTGGGAAATTCCCATTTCCCACTCTTTTTTATTTTGCCAGATTCAATTCAAACCGTTCAAAAAATCCGATCCATTCCCCTTTCTGGTTCCGCACCCCCATCATATACATCCGCTGATTGCGGGTATTGACGCCGATAAAAACTTCTTTGCCGTTCTTTTTGATGCCTTCATAAGCCATTTTGATTTTTTCCTTGGCGGCGTCTGTCAGGTGGCAGTCAAAAATGCTCTTGCCAATCAAATCCCCATAGCCCCGTTCTTCATAGTAATGATACCGTGCAAAACGGTTCAAAAACCGAATGATATAATCGTTATCCACAAAAACAATGGGATAGGGGTACGCGTTGAGGATGCCCTCCATGATTTCCAGCTGTTCCATATAGATTCCTCCTTCATACAAAAAAGGAGGCGGAACCTCCTCCAAAGGAATTTCCCGCCTCCATCATGTGCAAGTATATTTCTATTTTAATATTCGGGTTCGATCAGACCATAGGAACCATTTTTCCGTTTGTAAACTACATTCACTTCGTCTGTTTCCCCATTGCGGAATACGAAGAAGTTATGACCGATCAGTTCCATTTCCATCACTGCTTCTTCAGCGTCCATGGGTTTTACTTCAAAATGTTTGATACGTTCGATCTTGTACAGAGGTTCTTCATCCAGATCTTCTTCAGGTACCATAATTGCCTGATATTCTGCCACAAAGTTTTCGCCGCCCTGACGAACTTTGGTGCGCATCCGTTTTTTGTAGCGGACAACCTGATTTTCCAGAATATCCACAGCTTTATCCATGGCAGCTGTCATATCTGTATCCTGTACTTCTGCACGGATCAGTCGTTTGTTCAGCGGAATGGTTACTTCAACGGTAGAAACCAGTTTTTCCAGACTCAGTGTAATGGTTGCGTTGGTGTCTTCCGGGAACAGTTTTGCAATTCTGTCCAGTTTTTTCTCCACCATTTCTTTGGTCTTGTCCCAAACGTCGATATTTTTCCCAATGATGTTATACCGCATACTAACAACTCCCTTCGCAGTTTCCGTCTTTGCGGAAACCTATTGGTACACCCCTAAGGGGGACTAGAAAGACATCTCTCTTTCTATGACATACATATTCGATGTCATTTCCAAAAACCCTCTTTTCTTTGAAAAAATTTTTTCGGACTTTTGCCCAAAATTAAAAAACAGGTTTGTTCACAATTTCCGTTTGGTTGACAGAATACTATCCACAACAGACGGGCATTTTTCCACAGACCCCACAAATGGCGGAACACAGCCCTTTGGCGAGGGCTGGCGAAAAGGGGGATCACTTGGATTTTCTCCACATATTTTCGAAAATCAGGCTGTGGATAATGTGCATAACTCTGTGTATAACTCTTTTTTCAAGGCTTTTCCTTGTGGATAAAACAAAAAGTTATCCCCTGCATGTCCTTTTTGCAAATTTCGTTCCCATTTCCCATATGTTGACATAATCTTTTCTATTTCCCATAAAAAAACAGATGCGGTAGTAATACCACATCTGTCTATGTTCTGTTTATGCCTGCTGATAGGCTGCCAAAGCTTCCACATAAGCCGCTTTGGTATCGTCGTCAAAGCAAACCATGGTCACCTGTTCCATATCGGGATTTTCTCTGAGATAATTCATGATTTCCCGCACAGCGATTTCTGCCGCCAGATGCACAGGGAAACGATACACGCCAGTACTGATGGACGGGAAGGAAATGGTTTTGATGCCATTTTCCTTTGCCAGCGCCAGAGAATTGCGGTAGCAGTTTGCCAGCAGTTCTTCTTCATCCCATTTGCCTCCGCGCCAGATGGGACCGGGTGTATGAATGACATACTTTGCTTTCAGCTTATAACCACGGGTAATTTTGGCTTCACCGGTTTTGCAGCCGCCAAGGGTTTCGCATTCTTCCAGCAGCTCTCTGCCTGCTGCCCGATGAATGGCGCCGTCCACGCCGCCGCCTCCCAGAAGGGATGTATTCGCCGCATTGACAATGGCATCCGTTTTGGCTTTCACAATATCTCCTTTTATAATAGAAAATCGTTCCATACCTTAACCCCCTATCCGGGAAATCAAAAATTCCCCTTTTGTCCCATTGTATCCCCTTTCCGAAAATTCGTAAAGGTTTTTTTGCAAAAAAACTGAAAAACCACAACGCACAACCTGACTTTTGCCCCAAAAACCACAGAAAACACCTGCCCTTTTTTCCCTCTGCTGGTTTTCTCTGGCAAAATTGCACAAGCGGGACAGTCTTTCCCCCATAAGACAAAAGGGCAACTCCTTGCAGGTTTCCTTCACGAGAAAACAAAGAAAGCCGGAATCCTTGCAGTGCAAGTCCCCCAGCTTTCTTCCTGTTTATGGGAAATATTTTGTCTTTATTTCTCCAGTTTTTTCGTAGGGTCCACCCGCTCGCCATTTACCTCCATGGCAAATACCAGATGGCTGCCCAGTGCCGCCTGATATTTGGTGGGCTGGTCCAGTTTGCCTACGGTCTGACCTTGTTTCACGGTATCGCCTTTCTTGACCATACCTTCTGCCGCCAGCGGACCGTATGTAGTCCGCGTACCGTCTGCATGTTCCAAAACAAGGGTTCTGCCGCTTTCGTCGTCCTCTTTGATTTCCGCCACAGTGCCGTCTGCCGCCGCTTTCACTTCTGTGCCAGCTTCCGCCGCGATACAAAGGGTATCATTTGTGCGGTACTGGTCAAGAGTCGGGTCATAGACCGCCTTGTCCACACTGTAAGGCATCACCGTTTCCCCAGTGACAGGATAGACGTAAGTCACTGTCTGCTGTGCTTTGGCTGTACTTTTTTCTGTTGTCTTTTGTTCAGATGTTGTTTTGGTTTCTGTTGTTTTGGCTTCCTGCGCTGGTGTCGGGTCAGGTGCCTCACCATCGTCGTTGCTCATTTGTTCTCTCTGGGCTTTGGCTGTGTCCAGTGTGGGGCTTTTTGCCACCGTAACGGGAGAAGCCGGGCTTTCCTCCGCTGTCATGGGCTCCTTCACATTGCTCCATGTGTAGTAAGTCATGCCTGCCCCCAGAGCTACCACGCATAACCCCATGGATACCAGCACTGCTGCCATTTTGCTTTCGTTTTTCTTTTTCATTCTGCCAACACCTCCAAGGCTATTTTGACCAGCCTTGCCCTGTTTTATGCAGTTTTTTCAAAAGAAATGCCTGTGTAATAATGGCTGAGGATTTCATGGTAATCCATGCCTTCCTCCGCCAACGCCTTTGCGCCGTACTGGCTCATACCAGCCCCATGACCATACCCCTTTGTGGTGAACACAAAATCCTCTCCCTGCCGCTGAACAGTAAAGTCCGCGCTTCGCAGCCCCAAAGCCGTCCGTACTTCTAAGCCCGTCAATGTGAGATTGCCTGCCTGTATCTGCTGGATATACCCCGCTTCGCTGCGCTGGATGCCGGAAAAATCCAGTTCCACCGCCGAAACGCTCAAATCTCCCAACGTGGAAAGTTTTTCCCATACAGTCTGCGCCGAAAGGGTTTCGGTGACGGTATTGTCTGGCGCGGACAGGTCGCCGCTGCTGTCCACGCTCCGCAGATAGGGGATTTCCTGCACCCAGACGTTTTCCGAATCCTCCGTTTTCCCTGCGCTTTGGGCATGAAACACCGCTAGGATTGGCTCTCCCTCATATACCATGATTTCCCCTGCCGTTTCCTCCACAGCCTGTGAAACTCTTGCGGCGTATTCTTCATAATGCTCCCCCCATTTTTCTTTCTGGGCAGCCGTATCCGCATAAGCTTGTCCCACGTCATAAAGGACAGCATCACTGCCTGCTTCCTCCATTTTCCGCACCTGATACGTCCTTGCTGCCACCGCTTGGGCTTTCAGGGCTTCCATGGGAAAAAGGGCAGGCATTTCCGCCGACACCACCCCCTGCACATATTCCTCCAGTTCTGTATGCTCAGGGCGTAAGATTTGCAGGTAGTCCGCCGGTCCAAAGAGATTTTTCGCCTCCGTCACCGCTTCTGTGCGAAATCCCCCGAAAATGGCCGTTACCAGCAAAGGAATGACAATGACTGCCAGCAGCACATAGCCCACCAGTACCCCCAAAACTTTTTTCACCATACTGCGCCACTTCCTCTCCGTAACAGCCTATGCGTTCCTGTCCCCCAAAAGAACAGGGCAAATAAAAAAAGCCGAAAACATCCTGATTTTCTCAAGATATTTTCGACTTCTATTATCGAATCCAGTATAACCAAATACTGAAAATCATCACAACTACAAATACCGCCATACCGATTTTGGCATCTCGCCGTTCCACACGTCTGGCGCGTTTCAGCCATTCCGGATGCCCAATGTCCGTCACATAAATGCCACCGAACAGCCCCGTTTCCGTTTGCAAGCGAAGCTTCGTTTCCTTTCGCAGCATGAGATAAGACCGACGGGTCAGACGGAAGTGATAAGTGACACCGTTTTGAATGCCTTCCAAAAAGTATCCCTGATTCAGCCCTTTTTCCGTGCCCTGTTCATTGGCGATGAAACAGCGGCAGGACAGCAGTTTCAATTCCTGTCGTTTCCGCCGCAGACGGTCAATGGCGGTATACACCATACGGGTATAGATCACATTGAGCCAGAGCAGCGGCAAAGTGCTGAGTCCCATGCGCCAGATAGGCAGTTTCTGACTGCCCCATCCCTGGAGGTTCAGCATATATCCCTGAATCTGGGCTTGGGCAACGGAGTAAAACAGCAGGATAAACACACCGATATACAAAATGCCAAACAGTATGTTATGCTTTTTCCGCTGGCGGATGTTCCACATTTTCACATCCACCATGCCCAGCCTGCAAATGAGGAACATGACGAAGCAGATCAGTACCATGAGCCCGTTGATCTGCATACCCGGTTCATAAGTGATGGTCAGGGCCAATATGGGAATGAGCCAGCCTATGAGCAAAACCCAGCCTTTCCGCCCCGTCACCACTGCCGTGAAGATGCAGCCATATGCAGTTATGAGTGTGGCAAAACCCAGCCATTCCATTACAAAAGACCCCTTACAACCTTACTCTTTAAATACCGCGGAAAATATCCGGGCGGAATTTGCTTCTTCTGCGGCTTTCTTCGATCTGCGCCAGAATTTTATCCCGTTCGCCGTTGAGGGTTCCGCCCAAAGCAATATAGTTAGAAGCATGGTTTGCACGGAACATGGTGCCTTCCGCGTCTACACTGCGGATGAACAGCTCTGTTTCGTCCAATACTTCGTGAGGGTCTAAGAGTTCCACTTCACCTCTGTTGTACTGGTCGTAAAGTTCTGTTCCGGGTTCTACCATCAGTGTCAAAAAGCCCACATATTCCGGTTTGATGGCAGAAATGACACGGGCGCTGTTCAGGGCGTGTTCTCTCCAGCGTTTTTTGCCGCCCAGACCGGAAATGACTGTCATGGACAGAATCATGCCTGCTTCTCTGACTTTGATGCCGGCAGCAATCATTTCTTCGGAAGTGACGCCTTTTTTCACTTCTTTCAGTACGTCGTCATCGCCGCTTTCCAGACCCATGTAAACCATGTCCAGACCAGCGTCTTTGAGCTGTTTCAGTTCTTCCGGTGTTTTGCCCAGGATGTCCTTGGGGGCGCCGTAAACGGAAATGCGTTCCACTTCGGGGAAGTATTCATGGCATTTATCCAGAATATATAACAAATCCTGTGTTTTTACAATGAGGGCATCGCCGTCTGCCAAAAAGATACGGCGCACTTTGATATGGCTGTAATATTTTCTAGCCATTTCCAAATCTTCCGCCACTTCTTCCAGAGGACGGATACGGAATTTCTTATCCTTATACATGTTGCAGAATGTGCAGGTGTTTCTGGCACAGCCAATGGTCAGCTGAATGATCAAGCTGCCCGCCTCACTGGGCGGTCTGTAAACGGTTCCTTCATATCGCATCAAACATCTCTCCTATTCTGTGTTATCGTCGTTCATATCATTTTATTATACAGGCAAAACGGGGATTTTATCAATACCCATTTCTTCCATTTGACAATGCGTCGATTTTTGTCTATAATAGGGCATGAACTTTTTCGTTAATACGGTTTTTGTTTCTGAAGCAGGCGGGAGGACGGCGCCTTTGCATACGGGGAGGCAGCATCTGCGGCTGTTTTTTTGTGTGCATTTTGCAAGAATCCTGACTGATTTGGAATCCGTCTGATTATGTGGAAGCCGCTCTGCGGCACCCCCATTCCTTCTGCATGAAAGGGCGCGGCATCAAAAACCTTATTAAGCGATTATCCTAGGATAATCGAAAGGGGAGCAGCTTCGGCTGTTCCCTTTTCCTTTTTCCTGATTTTTTCAGGGGAAACACAGAAGAAAGCCGAAATCCTTTCCATAACAAGGACTTCGGCTTTCTTTATGTTCCTATGAAGCAGCCAAAAGATGGCGCTTCTTTTCATTGCTTCTTAAAATTCTTCTACCAGACCGTCACTGTTGAATTCCAATGTAACGTTCTTGCCTTCTTTCTTTTCAAAATCTTTTTCGTCGTCCAGACCGCAGTTCTTCAGCAATGTGTTCTTGGAAACAGTGTTGAAGGACCATTTTCTGCTGTCGGTTTCAATGACAACGCTGCCGCTGTCGTATTCCACAAATTCACCTTCTGCGGATTCTACTCTGGCATTGATGCGTTCCACTTTATTGCTGTCACTGATGGTTGCTTCTACATAAACTTCAATGTCTTTATCCTGCAGCATTCTTTCGAACATATCTTTTGTGCTGTAAGTGAAGCTGCTGCTGGTGATGTATGTCTTGGAATCCCAGCTGTAGGATTTGCCATCGATCTTGATCTTGCTGCCATCCAAAGAAGCTGTGCCTTTCACGCGTTTTGTACCGCTGTTGTAGCTGCTGTCTGTTACGATGATCTTGGAAATTTCACCATCGTTGTTGAATTCCAGTTCTACGGAAGAACCGCGGTAACCTGTGGTTTGCAGATCTTCTGCATCGTAATCATCACTGTCTGTCTTAGGATTGCTTACTGTTTTCAGTTTGAACTGAGAACCATCGGATGTTTCCAATGTCAGTGTATTTTTCTTGTCGCTGTCACTGGCATCTTTGCCGTTGTATTCAATCATTTTACCTTCGGCAGCGGTCAGTCTGGCTTCGATATCTGTAATCTTGTTATTACCGTCTGCTTTGATTTCCGCATACAGTGTTACATCGTCACAGTTTGCCATACGGGTCAATACGGTCAAAGAACTTGTCGGTGCACCGCCAATTTCCAAAGAATCTTCATCATATTTACTTTGCAGCGTATATTCTGTGGAAGAAGTCTTGAATTTCAGCTTGCCATCTTTGATATATTCCACAGTGCCTTTTCTTTCGGTTTCTTCCGCTTCACCAAAAGCATTTTCTCTGTCACCGTCTTTTACCATATAGATCGCAGTGATCTTGCCGGATTTATCGAAATTCATGCGGGCATACATGGTGTCATAAGGTTTTTGACCATCTTCCAAATCATCTTCATCATAGAAGGATTCCGCACCTTTGAAGGAAACTTCATTCCACTTGCCTTCCCAGATATAGAAAGTAATGTCACTGGTGGAGCCAAATTCATAAGTGGTGGATGTACCGCCTCTGGAAACGATGATGCGGTCTTTGTTGAAGCCTTTCACTGTGTAAGTGGAAGAAGCAGTATTGTCTGTAAATTTATCTTCTGTCATCACAATTTTTGTTGCTTTGCCCTTGCTGTTTACAGTTACTTTTACATAAACAGTGCCGCTTTCTGCCATTTCTTCCAGATCTTTGGCAGAAGATTTCTTATCGCCGATGTAGAATTCGCAATCAGATGCGAAGTCTGCACTCTTTCTAGCATTGCTGCCGGAAGCTTTGTAGTATACGGTGGTGCTGGTGAAGTCTGTCACTTCCCCTGTCTGGGTGTATTCATCCTTCACTGTTACATAAACAGCATTTGCATACAGTACATCCTGACGTTCACCATCTACTTTTTCATTCTTTGTTTCTGTGTACAGTCCGGCATATACATACTTGTCAGAATTATCATCAATGACATCTTTGATGGCACTTTCTGTGGTCTTTTTGCCGTCCAGATAGTATGTGCAGTTGGTGTTAATCTTATATTTTGTGGTTTCGCCTGTGTTTTCACTTTCCAGATTCAGATAGCCATCTTTCAGGGAGTAAATATACCCAACCGCGTCATATTTTTCCTGGGCGGATGCTTCTTCATCCAGCAGATAAATCTTTGTGATTACCAGACCGTCGAATACCAGGCTGACTCTGTCGCCTTTGGTCAGGCTGCTGATGGGCAGTTCTCTGCTGCCATCTTTGTTGTAAACACTGATATTATCATCGGAAAGAGTCAGTCTGTTCCGTTCGCCGTTGTCCATCTTTACATCGACATCGTAATAATCGCCGTCATGGTTGACGATTTCTGTGATTTCACCTGTGTTTGCCAGTTCGTTGGACAGCAGGTCATAAGTCTTGTTCATCATCACTGCCATTTCCGCACGGGTGATGTTTGCTGTAGGATTGAAGTTGCCGCTGTCGTCACCTGTAACGATGCCCAGTCTGGTCAGCAGATCCACATAAGGCATGGCTTCGTCGGAAATACGCCATACGTCGTTGTAATTCACGCCAGTACCAGCGTAAATGTCGTATTTTTCAGACAACGCACGACCAAACATCACAGCCACATCCTGACGGGTTGCAGGATTGGAAACACCGTTGGTGGTGAACTTAGGCAGATCAGCTGCCATCAAAATCTGCGCAGACAGACCATAAGCCACTGTGGACTGGCTCCATGTAGGAATCTTGTAAGTGTTCAGCACAGACTGATAGATAGACAAAGTATTGGTAGCACTTGTCTTCAGATTGCCTGTTTTGCTCATGAGGTTGTATACCATCACCATAGCTTCGCTGTAAGTGACGTTGTTTTTCGCACGGAAAGTGCCGTCCTCATAGCCGTTGATGAGACCTTTGTCGGATACAGCCTGGATGGTGGAAGATGCCCAGGTCACTTCGTTGATATCGGTAAATGTGGCAGCGGATACTGTCACGGGCAGACTGCCTGCTACCAGAACAGCAGCCAGTGCCATTGCCATTTTGCGTTTCATGTTGTATGTACCTCCTTTGGGATTGTATATTTTGTCAAAAAAATGATATTCCAATGGTATCTTATGGTTTAGTTTACCATATTTTCCGATGATTGCATAGACCTGCTTCTTTAAGATTTCTTTGCAATTTCTGGAAAAGCTCTCTTGTATCATACGAAAAAAGGGGACGGAAAGTTCCCCCTTCAGACTGGCAAAAAACCAGATTTTACACTTTTGTAGAACCACGGAAGGGCTTGGGAAACGAAGCGTGTCCCAAATGCAATCCGCAGTCGGAATTGACTTCCGACGAGGAAAACAGCACATTCCAAGGCATTTTTATGCCGATGGAATGTGCTGTTTATACCTACAGTAGCCTCGTCAAAATCCTGATTTTGACGAAGGGTGTCGACTTTTTCGACACCCTAAAAAGGGGGCTGGAAGTTCCCCCTTTTCCTATGCCCCTTCCTCTGCCGACTGCTCCATGCGCTCTACAATGGCTTCGTTTGCCGTCACAGAAACCATCTGCAAATGCTTGTCAGCGCCTCTGGCCGCTGTTTCTGCCTCCTGTATGAGCCGCCCCAAAGCCGTTCCAGTCTCCTTCGTTCGCAGACCAATGATGGCTGTATGCCCTGCCACCACCACGGCACTGTCGGTGACACCGGGAACTTCCATCAGGGCTTTTTGTATCTGCTGGGCACGTTCTTTGGGATTTTCCGTCACTGCCGCCAGACTGGTGGCTGTCTGCTGCCCTGCACAGCCGCAAAGGAGGAAACAGAGCGGAAAAACAACATATTTTTTCAAATTTCCACCCCCATTTCTCTTTTAACATACCCCAGAAAACTGCTTTCGCTCCATGGAAAATCCAGCTGTTTTTTCCGCAAAAAAACTGTATACCACTGCACTTTTGTGCTACAATAAAGAAAAAAGCCGATACATCCGCAAGGAGGGATTTTTATGGAAAGAGAACACAGAAGACATTACCGTGTAGCCATGCGCCAGCTGGAAGAAACACCGGCAGAAGGCATGTATGTAACCAGAGAAGAAGCCAGAGGATATGCCATCCTCACCGCAGCCCTTGGCGCTCTGCTGTTTCTGATGATCCTGTTCAAAGGCAGAAAAAAATAAACCCATGCCCTTTTGACCCTGTCAAAAGGGCTTTTTTCCGCCCAAAGCAAGGTATTCCTTGCCATTTTCACCGCTTTTGGCTATAATGTTTAACAGTGAACACGCAAACCGTTTGGAAAGGAAGAAATGAAATGAAACTGGGTATCGTAGGTCTGCCCAACGTGGGCAAAAGCACCTTATTCAACTCTATGACTCTGGGGAAAGCAGAAGCAGCAAACTATCCCTTCTGTACCATCGACCCCAACGTGGGCATCGTAACTGTGCCTGACGAAAGACTGACAAAACTGACAGAAATGTATAACTCCGCAAAGACCACACCTGCTGTCATCGAATTCGTTGACATTGCTGGTCTGGTGCGTGGTGCCAGCAAAGGCGAAGGTCTGGGCAACAAATTCCTGTCCCACATCCGTGAAGTAGACGCTATCGTACACGTGGTACGCTGCTTCGAAGATACTAACGTGGTACATGTGGACGGCTCCATCGACCCCATCCGTGACATCGAAACCATCAATCTGGAACTGGTATTCTCCGATTTGGAAATCCTGGAACGCCGTATTGCAAAAACAGGCAAAATGGCAAAAGCGGACAAGTCCCTCCAGAAAGAAGTGGATGTGCTCCAGAAATTAAAAGATGCACTGGAACAGGGCATTTCCGCTCGCGCGGTAGAATTTGACACACCGGAAGAAAAAGCTTTTGTGGACAGCCTGACACTGCTGACTGCAAAACCTGTGCTGTACGCTGCAAACGTAGCCGAAGACGATCTGGCTGACGACGGCGCAAGCAATGAATTTGTACAGCGTGTAAGAAAATACGCAGCCAAAGAAGGCAGCGAAGTATTCGTATTATGCGCAAAAATCGAAGAAGAAATCTCTGATCTGGACGAAGCAGACAAAAAAGAATTTCTGGCAGATCTGGGCGTAGACGGCAGCGGTCTGGATCGTCTGATTGCAGCCAGCTACAAACTGCTGGGGCTCATCAGCTACCTGACAGCAGGTCCGCAGGAAAGCCGTGCATGGACCATCACAAAAGGCACCAAAGCACCTCAGGCTGCTGGTAAAATCCATAGTGACTTCGAACGCGGCTTCATCCGCGCGGAAGTTGTGGCTTATGACGACCTGATGCGTCTGGGCTCTTACAATGCCGCAAAAGAACAGGGTCTGGTTCGCTCCGAAGGCAAAGAATATGTTGTCAAAGACGGCGACGTGGTTCTGTTCCGCTTCAATGTGTGATTTGTTTTTTTAAAAGATTCAGAATATGAAAAAGGTATGTTTCTAAAAGCAGATTACCTTTAAGAAAAAAACATATCTGACAAAATCCTGTAAAAACAAAAAAGCTGAAATCCTTATAGTGAACTGCACCCCATTTGTTAGACAGTATGATATACTGAATAACAAGTGGGGTGATTTTTATGCCAAAAGGAGTACCAAATAAACGATATACACCAGAATTCAAGCAACTGGTGGTAGAAACGATGC
>NZ_JADCKK010000070.1:0-11863 GCF_014982935.1 Anaerotignum lactatifermentans
TCATTTGTACCCGATGTATGGGTTTCTTCTGTTTTGCCATAATAAAAGGTCCTCCTATGATTTAAATTTTACCATAGAAGAACCTCTTCAATTACATATTTACAGAAAAAGTTTCACACTGCCGTTTTTCATTTCAGTGCTAACAGATATGCAGAACATAATGAAAGGCAGAACCATTACAAAACAAAAGTATGCCTATTGGAACCATGATATCCGCTTGGATCAACAAAGTTTACCACAATATCTGCTTGAAATGCTGCCGTTTTTTCATTATAGTAGCGAACAATATCATAATCTATGATTTCACAATTTTCATAAGAATTTTCTTCCAAAGTTTTTTTCCATAGTTCTGCATCTGAAATGTCAGGTGTTTTGTTTTTGCCAATGTTCAGATTTTCAATATTTTCCCGATCTCCTGTACATTTGATTGTTTTTACAGATTCCTGCACGATGGTAAGTTGATAACCATAATTAGTCTTATAGTCACCCAGATAGTAATCAATATCCAGGTAATGGATAGAAGGTGTATTTGCGGAAGTATATTCTGTGATAACAAAATCGGAAATAGTAAATTTAGGATCTATATTTTCTTTTATATATTTTTCGATGGAATCATATTGTTTGGATTCTGGAACGTATATCAAATTGTTATCGTTGCATAGGATATCCTTTCCACTTTCGTATATGATGGTATCTGTGGTTTCTGGTTTGCTTGTTTCGTCTGCTGTTGATGCATTGACGGATTTTTTATTGATTCGTATTGTATGGCTTTCCGAATCCCAAATGACTTCCAGATTTGTCAGAGCTGCAATATCCCTTATGGAGAAATAGGTATATCCGTTGATATGATAACAAGACAAAACTTCTTCGACTCCATCTACAATAACTGTTTGCTGTGTCAAAGTGCTTTGAAGGGGAGAAGTATCTTTTGTTACTTCATTTTTCGTAGTATTTAGATTATGTTCTTCCAAAGACAAAAGAACTACTTTGTTTATATGATCCCATTGGATTTTAAAATCGAATGCTTCGGCAATATCACGCAGTTTTATGTATGTTCTGTCATCGATTAAATAAGTAGAGATACTATTTAAAGATTCTGTTCCGCTTTCTGTTTTTGTTACGATCGGATACTTATTGGTAATTATGCTGGATGTCTTTGCAAAAGCTGATATAGGACAGCAAATTTGGACTGCAATCATACAGCCGGCAGCAAGCTTATATAATCTTTGATGGAAATGCCTGTTCATGATCATCACCTCTTGTTTGTATGCAAACCGCTATTTTCTTATTTCTATTATAACTGAATTTCTAATAAAAATCTCAACATTCTAAGCATTTTGTTTATTACGATGCTGATAAATTATACCCTGATGTACAAAATACTTGTATGCCTTTGAAACAATATGTAAAATGAAACTATGGAAAAGATAATTTGTTTTATGGCTGAAGGCAGAGGATTCATGAAAATAGCTTGATGAAACAAACGAGAATATCAATTAGGAAGACTTCTTTCTTCTATGCAGAAAGAATTGGATGGTGTTAGGAAAATTATACTAGACTGCGCGGAACCTGAAAAATAGGATTCTTTAGATAAGTTTTGACTGAAAGGATGATAGATCTTGGAACAGAGGATTCAGGAGGAACAGCTTGAAAAAATGCGTTTAAAAGCAAAGAATTTGGAGAAAGTTGTTGTCGTTTTATCTGTTGTCATGCTGCTTGTTTATATAGCAATTGGCTATTAGCTGGCGACTCAAGAAAATGGAATAGGTACCCTTTCTGGCATGAAAGCGGTTATTTTTATTGCGGAAATCATTTTTGTGGTAGCAGTTGTGGCAGTAGGAACAGGTTTGCTCTTATGGCTGATTATTGTAAAACATGCTTATGATAAGTTCAATTTAAGTTTTAAATCAAAGTATGTACAGCAAGTCATTAGTTCCATAGAAGGTTTTGAAAAACTTGAATATGTGCCAAAAGGCGGCTTTACATGGGATGATGTCAGAAATGCGGCAGCTGTAAATTGCGGTGATAAAAGATATTATGACAGTGAAGATTTGCTCATGGGAGAATATGAAAACATCAGATTTCAGATAAGCGACGTGTGTACACGTAAGATGGTTCGTATGAGCAAAAAGAATCGTGTTGAAGAAATATTCAGTGGACAGATGATTTGTTTGGACCAATTTGATGACACAAAGAGAAGCAATGGACATATTCAGATCTTTGAGAAAAAATTATATGTCCAACATGGTTAGTTGGAAGGCTGAAAATGAAATCCACACGGAGAATGAGATTTTTAATAGCCGTTTCAGTGTATTTGCACATGATGAACATAACGCATATTACATTTTGACGCCGCAGCGTATGGAAAAAATCATGTATTTTGCAGATGTCATGAATGGGCAAGTATCCTTTGTATTTCGGGACGAAAAGTTATTTGTGGCAGTCAGACGAGACAGTATGTTTGATGCAAGTATCGACGAGCCTGTTTCAAAGCAAACAAAGAATATTATAGAAGATGCGGAATTTATTCAAATGGCGAAGGAAATTCTGATTGCTTCATAATCGAATTGTTTTTTCAAAATAATAGCAGATAGAAAATGTAAAAGGGTGGGGGTCTATGAAATATTTTTTGGTGGCACTAATGCCTGCACTGATACCAATTGTGCTGTCGCTGGTTTTTGTTCTGGTTCTTCGTTCTATTTGTATTCGTATCCAAAGACCAAGGGGACAAAGAGGCGATACATATACACCATTATCACCAACGCTGCAATGGATGAATACAGCCGGTTCTATACTGCTGGCGACAAACGAAGGTGATTTCCGTTATATGGCAGGTATTTACTATCCAGGCAATGAAAATAAACCTGAAATTGTTGATTCTATAAAAAGATCTCTTTGGGATTATTGGGGCATACAGGGGCATGAAAGTGCTATGGATGCAATGACGCGTTTGGTTCATTCCGGTATGCGGGTATGGTATGGGGAGGAAATGGCAAAGTTGGAAATAATCTATCATGGCTATTCTGAAGAAGAATTGATTGAAGCAGCCAAACTGGAAAATCCAAAAGCCGATGAAGACAGTTTTCTTCCCAAAATGATGATGGCTTACAGAAGATATGGTGAAAATGCATTGCTTGGCTGGGATATGGGGCGTGCCGCGTATATCATACAGTGGTGTTACTTTGTGGGCTATGTTTCTATGGAAGAGGTTCTGGAGATTGGTGTAGAGGCTGGGAAAAAGGCGCAGCAATATTTTCAGAATTGGGAAGAAATGATGGAAAGTTATCTTCTGGGCGGACAATTCTGGCAGAGAGAAGATGCTTCAGATCCTAACTCCATGACAGCAAAACGCTGGAAGATATATGAGGTCCTTTGGAAAGGACAAAAGCCATACAAAATGATTCCGTATACAACCATTCCATTTGACACCCCTCTGTCTAAAGAGATTTTGACAGACAAATATGGTATTATGCCAGCGTATCAGAAACATTATAAAACAGAAAACAGTTAAAACAGGCAGGTGAAAAGTCATGGCGATGATTGAACAAAATATCAGTGGTGTCAAACTGGAAAAGCTGCGTCAAAAAGCGGTGAAGAAAACAAAGTTTTTGAAAAAAATGCCGAAGGTCGTTTTTGTTGTTTGTTTGCTTTTTGCCATGTTAAAGCCAAGAAATATCGGACTTTTTTTGATTTTGACCAGTGGGGAAGGTCTGGATTTTGGGACCATAGGCATTGGAATCATCATGATTTTAGGAGAGATTTTGTTGGCATTTTGCATAGCGGCAGCGGCTATGGGGTTTTATCTATTGTTGTCATGGAAAAAAACGTACAATGAATTTAACGATAATTATAAAAACAAGTACGCCTTACTGAAGATCAGAGAAGTTCCTGGATTTTCTAATTTAAAATATGCTGCAAAACAGGGCATCTCATTTGATGAGCTGACGAAAGTCGGTCTGTTGCCGGGACAGGCAAAATCATTTTATGAATCAGGCGATTATTTTGAAGGAGCCTATGAGGGAATCCGCTTTCGTGCAAGCAGCGTGGAAACTTATGAACCTGATAATTCCACATTGACGGTATTTGATGGACAGGTAATTGTTTTTTCAGCATTTCATGCATTTAAAACCAGTGAAACCGCTATTCAGATTTTCCCAAAGAAACAAAGTGGGAAGATGAAAGGATTGACCCTTCGGGAAAAAGTAGAAACAGAGAATGAAGCATTTAATAGCATGTTTTCTGTGTATGCTGAAAATGGACACAATGCGTTTTACATTCTGACACCGCAAGTCCTAGAAGATATTCTGGAATTTGCGAAAATCATCCAAAATCATGTTTACATTGTATTTTCTGACCAATCTATGTATTTGTGATGCGAGCAAATGCAAAATCCCTTTAATGCTATTGTAGATCTGCTCATAGAAGAACAAAGCAAGAACATCGTTATGGCAACAGAAGTTATACGAAAAGCAAAAGAAATGCTGATACATATAGAGAACCAATCAGGAAAGGAATGATTTTATGTATACATTTTTTTGTAACTTTTCTTCATTGAGCAGAAAGGATGCCGGAGATTGGGTATCCAATTGCAGCAAGCTGGCAGATGAGGCATTTCTAAACAGCAGTAATCAAACAAGACTTTTGGGGAATCTCCTTGTGCTGGAACAATATATGCATACACTGGAGCAAGGACTGCAGGAAAATGGAGAGGAACCGCTTCCTATTACCTATCAGTCCATACAGATGCTTTGGGACTATTTAGATGGAAAGATAAAACCCTCCGATTTTGCAGACTTTGCCAATGCTCTTTATGCCTGCGTTCTGGAGTTTATGGTTGGTGAGGAATTAACAGAGGAGCAGGCTGCGTTTTATGACAATCATTTTCCAGAAGGTAATGATAATCTGGTACAGTGGGAGATCTTGTGCTGGGCTTCTTTTTTGATGTTGGAGCTGTTGTCCATTTATGGAGAACGTCTTGACTTTGATGAGTTTGAAAGCTGTGATGCTGTTGATTTTGTAGAAATTGATGAGATGCTGAATGGGCTGAATGATGCCTGCATAGACTTTGCAGGGGTGGAATGTCCTTCTTCTTATGCGAAAGATGTTATAAAAGCAATGGAAGATGTGTATGAAACGCCGCTGTTCCAGTCTATCGTGCTCCAAATTCAAAAAGGGCTGAAAGATGCACTGGAAGCAGCACCGGATGATTATGCAAAACTGAGAGCGGAATACCAACAGTATTCCATTATCCCGCAGGAATTTGCAGCGGATTTGATGGAATACTAAGGGGAAATATTATTTCAGAAAGGTCTAACTGATTTATGTGAAGCAGTTAGACCTTTTTCTTTTATAAATCAAATTTGGTGATAGTGTGATTTCGTGGAATTACTATACATTACGAAAAAATTGTGCTATACTTTCTTCTGCATTTATATAATCGGCAGTTTGAAATGTATGTTTCATCTGCCGGACTGGTTCGTGAACTTCCCAGTATAAAAAACCAAGTATCTCAATCTCGCATTCGGGTATTCCCGTTTCTGCGGGAACCGATGCGAAAAACAGAATCGGAAAGGAGATTGGAGAATGAATGCAAAAAAAGTAATAATTGATTGTGATCCCGGCATAGATGATGTGCTGGCGCTGCTGTTAGCACTGCGGTCGCCGGAACTGGATGTGTTGGGAATCACGGTGGTGTGCGGAAATGTTCCGACAACGCAGGGGGCAGAAAATGCCTTGAAAGTCCTATCGCTATTGGATCGGCTGGATGTGCCCGTGTATCTGGGGGAAACAAAACCTCTTGTGCGAGATTATGTGGACGCTACAGATACCCATGGTGCAGATGGACTTGGCGAAAGTTTTCTGCCGAATGTGATAGATGTGCGCCCCAAAGAAGGTGCTATTCAATTTCTGGCACAGACACTGTCAGAACAGAAAGATGTATCTATCATTGCCCTGGGTCCTCTCACAAACATTGCACGACTGATTCAGGATTATTCTGCGTGCCTTGAGGGGCTGAGTGAACTGGTGACAATGGGCGGCAGCTACAAAAGTCATGGGAATTGTTCCCCGGTAGCGGAATACAATTACTGGTGTGACCCTGATGCAGCAAAGGCAGTATATGAAGCCTTTGAAAGCCATCCGGCTTTGCGTCAGAAACAGATTCAAATGATTGGTTTGGATGTGACCAGAGAAATTGTATTGACACCCAATCTGGTTGCGTACATGACCTGTTTGTCTCAGGAAATCGGAAACTTTATTCGCAATATTACACGTTTTTATTTTGACTTCCATTGGAAACAGGAAGGTGTCATTGGCTGTGTCATCAATGATCCCCTTGCAGTTGCTTATTGTATCGATCATAGCCTGTGCAAGGGATTTTCGGCTTATACCACAGTGGAAACAGCCGGAATATCATTGGGTCAGACAGTGGTAGACACCTATGATTTCTGGAAAAAAGAAAAAAACAGTCATATTTTAACTGAAACAGACCCTTATCGTTTCATGACCTTTTTCATCACCCATGTATTTGGTGCAGATGCGTCAGATGTACGACATGTTCTGCGACAAAATATGGTGGAAGACGCTGGCAAACGTGTTTGGATGCCAAAAGATGAAGAAGTACCTGTAGAAATGGTGAAAGGGGATGTTGTAAAATGAGAAAAATTACGGTTATGCAGATTTGTTTTTTGGGAATTGCTACAGCTTTGAATGTGGTGGGAGCCAATATCGCATTATTGCTCCGGCTTCCGATCTATTTGGATTCCTTGGGAACGGTTTTATCGGCAGTTATGCTAGGTCCTGTTTATGGTATGGTTCCGGGCATTCTAAGCGGTGTCATCAGTGGATGCACCAGTGATATTTACTCATTTTATTACATTCCTGTGCAGATGGTTGTAGGGGTTATGGCTGGTATTTTCTATCAGAAAATCAGACCAAACGGCAGACAATTCTGGAAAGTGTTATTGACAGCACTTTGTGTTTCCCTGCCTGGTACTGTTGTCAGTTCTGTCATTACGGCAGCTGTTTTTGGCGGCATTACATCATCAGGTTCCAGTCTACTGGTGCAGCTTTTGCATGCAGGTGGACTTGGGATGACAGCCAGTGTTTGCGTTGTGCAGGCAATCACCGATTATTTGGATCGTATTGTCATTGTGTTCTGCACAGTGATGCTTTATGGCATGCTGCCCGCTTCTCTGAAACAAAAGGTACAGAAAGGAAATTCCCATGGAACGATATAATGAAATTACAAACAAAAATCAACGGGAAATCGTGTTGCTTCAGGGACGCCCCTGTGCCTGGGGAAAATGCGTTTTCTGCGATTATATAGCGGATAATTCAAAAGACAAAGATGCGATGGTGCGCCTCAATCATGAAGTGCTTTCCCGTGTAACAGGAAAATATGGCGTATTGGAAGTCATCAATTCTGGAAGCTGTTTTGAACTTCCCGAAGAAACATTAGAAGAAATCCGGAATTTAATTCATGAAAAGAAGATTCAGAAATTGTTTTTCGAAGCCCATTGGATGTACCGGCATCAATTGCAGCGTATGCGAGAATATATGGGTATTCCCATTATTTTCAAAATTGGTGTGGAAACATTTGATTGGGATTTTCGGGAAAATTATCTGAATAAGCATGCTGACTTTACATCACCGGAAGAAGTCAGGGCATATTTTGAATCTCCTTGCTTGATGGTAGGCATCAAAGGGCAGACAAAAGAGATAATTGCCAGAGATATTGAGTTTTTGAAAAAGTATTTCCCACTGGGAACCGTCAATGTATTTACCAATAACAGTACATCAGTAAAACGGGACGAAGAATTAGTTGCATGGTTTATGGAAACATATCAATGGCTTTTGGACGATCCATCTGTGGAAGTCCTTTATGAAAAAACGGACTTTGGTGTTGGAGATTAAAGCATATCATTATTATATATAAAAAAGGCAGACAAGTAGCTTCCCATTAAGAAAACGTTGGTTTTCGTTTTATTGATTTCTTAAGGGGAATTACGACTGCTGTCTTCAAAAGAAAATATACCCAATAATATCTCAGTAAAAATAAGAAAGCTGGAATCCTTTGTTTGATGAGGATTTCAGCTTTCTTTGTTTTCTTATGAAGATGCCCCTAAATTTGTCTGCCTTTTCTTTATGCGTTTGTTTCTGCAGGAGCTTCTGTTTCTTCCATACAACGACGGAAGAATTTCTTTTGATAGAACATGAAATAGATGATAAACAGCACTGCTGTGAAGCCCCAGGAGATAGGGTAACTCATCAAAATGGTTGTAACGCTCAAATGGGTTCTTACAAAAATGAAGATCCACAAAATACGCAGTACGCAAACACCACCGCAAGTCATCAACATAGGAACGACCACGTTACCCATACCACGCAGGGAACTGGACAATATTTCGATGAAGATAAAGAGTGCATAGGATGGTGCGATAATGTGGATGATCTGCATGCCGATTTCGATAACTTCCTGGTCTGATGTGAAAAGACGCAGAAGATATGGACCAGCCAAAAGCATGACAGTTGTCAGCAGCAGAGAAGCAATCAAGTCCATGAGCAAACATACTTTGATGCTCTTTTTCATACGGTCAAATTTACGTGCGCCATAATTCTGACCAATGAATGTAATGATGGAAACGCTGAATGCACCGGAAATCATCCAATAGATTGCGTCAATTTTTGCAAAAGCTGTATGAGCTGCAACGGTTTCTGTACCCAGACTATTTAAAGATGTCTGGATGATGATATTGGAAATACCATACATAACAGACTGCAGTCCAGCAGGAAGTCCAATGGTGATGATGGCAATGAGCAAACTTTTGTAAAAACGAATCTTGTTTGGACGCAGCCGATAGATGTCTACAGACTTAGTCAATGAAAGAATGACCAGTAATGCACTGACAGCCTGAGAAATCACTGTTGCAAAGGCGGCACCTTTTACCCCCAATTTCAAATAAACAACAAAAAGAATATCCAAAAAGATGTTTAAAAAGCAGCAAACGATCAAAAAATAAAGGGGACGTTTGGAATCACCAACAGCACGCAGGATACCGGAACCGATATTATAGACAAAAACAAAAATGATACCGGCGAAATAAATGCGCAGATACATGGTAGAACCTTCGATAACATCTGCAGGGGTATTCATCATTTTCAATAAGGATGGAGTTAATAAAATTCCCGCAATACCAGTCACAATACCGCCCACAATGGACAGTGCAATGGCTGTATGAAGTGCATTATTCAGCTTGATTCGGTCTCTAGCGCCATAATAACGGGCAATGATGACAGTGGCACCGGATGCAAGACCAACGAAGAAGTTTACAACCAGGTTTACAATCTGCCCTGTAGAGCCGCCTACGGCAGCCAAAGCCTGTGTACCGACAAAACGACCTACGACAACGGTGTCTGCTGTGTTATATAATTGTTGAAACAATGTACCTAATAATATAGGAAAAAAGAAAAATAGCAGCTGTTTCCAAATAACGCCTTCTGTAATTTGATTTTTCGACATTGCTGTGACACGCATAACGGTTCTCCTTTACGAATAGCAAATTTTATTTACTAATGTAATACGAATTATCCTACAGAGCAATACTTTTTTCAGAAAAATACAATTGCGCTCTTGTGACTTTTTAGAAAAGTGCTATGATACAAATGAATGGAGGCGGAATATGTATGCAAACCATTGAACAAGCTCTGGAAAAATTATCCAAATCAAACTTCAGAAGTAAATTTTATCTAAAAGAAGCAGATTTTTCTTATATAGAACGAGTCGGTATGGAGAAAATTGCACAGCATGCCAAGGAATTTGTAAAAGAGCGATTGGCGCCGGCAAATCCCAAAAACGATGGGAAACAAACGCCTATGAAAGGGCATCCAATTTTCGTGGCACAACACGCTACAGCATGCTGTTGCAGGGGATGTTTAAACAAGTGGTATGGTGTGAAAATGGGTGTACCACTGTCAGAAGTGCAGCAGCAAAAGATTGTAAATTTATTGATGGCGTGGACAGAAAAACAAGTGAAACAGCACATGCATAATGTTTTTGTAAAAGAACAAGCAAATGAAAATATGAAATTGTGAAGGAAGAAATGTTATGATATAATGGATGGCGGATGAAGTACATTTGTGTGTAGTACAAGGAAAATACATTTATGATAAAGGAGTTTCTATGAGAGGAATTTACACATCAGTTATTGATATTCGAAGAAAAGTATTTACAGAAGTTGCTCGCCTTGCCTATGAAGGCGGCGATTATGCCAAAAAAATTGAACTGTTACCATTTAAAATTTTGCCTGGTGAATTGGCATCTTACAGAGAAAGCATTTTTCTGGAACGTGCTATCATTGGGGAACGGCTGCGTCTTGCCATTGGTCTGCCGGTGCGAACAGCAGCAGAGTCTGCCCCTGTTTCTGATGGGATCGAAGAAAGTGCCATTGCACGTAAGTATTACGATCCACCGCTGATTAATATCATCAAATTTGCTTGTCATGCGTGTCCAGAAAATAAAGTTTTGACAACCAATGGATGTCAGGGCTGTCTGGCGCATCCCTGTACAGAAGTATGCCCGAAAGATGCCATTCATATGGTCAATGGACGTTCTGTCATCGATCAGGATAAATGTATTCAGTGCGGCAGATGTATCGATGTATGTCCCTATAATGCGATTATCCACCAGAAGCGCCCTTGTGCGGCTGCCTGCGGTATTGATGCCATCAGTTCTGACCAGTATGGACGAGCAAAAATCGACTATGACAAATGTGTTTCCTGCGGGATGTGTCTGGTAAATTGTCCTTTTGGCGCTATTGTTGATAAAGGGCAGATTTTCCAAATGATTCAGGCTATGAAAGAAGGACATCGTGTATATGCGGCAGTAGCACCTGCCTTTGTGGGACAGTTTGGTCCTAAAGTAACGCCAGGAAAACTTCGTTCTGCGATGAAAGCCCTTGGTTTTACTGATGTTATTGAAGTTGCAGTGGGCGCTGACTTGTGTGCAACAGACGAAGCGAAAGACTTTATGGAAAATGTGCCCGATAAACTGCCTTTTATGGCAACATCCTGCTGCCCGGCTTGGTCAGTGATGGCGAAGAAACTTTTCCCAGAATTTAAAGACTGTGTTTCCATGACATTGACACCTATGGTACTGACAGGGCGTCTGATTAAGTTGAAAGATCCGGAGGCAAAAGTTGTTTTTATTGGTCCATGTGCAGCGAAAAAACTGGAAGCCAGCAGAAAAAGCGTGCGCAGTGACATTGACTTTGTACTGACATTTGAAGAAATGATGGGCGTTTTTGAAGCGAAAAACATTGATTTGGAAGCAATGGAAGAAGAAAAGGAAGTTTCTGAAGCAAGTCGTGACGGACGAAACTTTGCCATTGCAGGCGGTGTTGCAGAAGCCGTTGTAAATTGCATCAAAAAGATGTATCCAGATCAGGAAATCAAAGTGGAAAGCGCGCAAGGTCTGCGTGAGTGCAAAAAATTGATGACACTGGCAAAAGCAGGAAAATATAATGGTTACCTGCTGGAAGGAATGGCGTGTCCCGGCGGATGTGTAGCTGGTGCCGGCACCTTGCAGGCTATTAATAAGTCTACCATGGCAGTCAAACAATATGCCACCAGTGCGGACTATCAATACTGTTGTGATACGGATTATCTGAAAGATTTGGAAGAGTTAGGAAAATGATTTAAATATAGAAAGAAGTCAGAAAACCATTTATTCGGTTTCTGAGAGGGTATGAAGAAAAGTCTGTAAATAAGATTCTTCTATGATAAGACTGGGTGGAATGCTTTGAAATGAAGCACTCCACCTTTGTTTTATATATACCATCCAAAAGATGGCATGTCAATAACAGGC
>NZ_JADCKK010000071.1:0-11617 GCF_014982935.1 Anaerotignum lactatifermentans
TGCATGTGTTAAGCACGCCGCCAGCGTTCATCCTGAGCCAGGATCAAACTCTTATGTTAAAATTTACAAACGGCATCGTCGGTTGGAAATTTTATAAGTGAGTTTTCGTAGAAAAGTCACGCATAAAACCCAGCGACCTGCACGCTTTGAGTTGACCTAGCCAGTTAATCTGGCTATCCTCCGGTTTTTTCGAAACCGGCAAACTCTTGTCATTTTATATTAGCTGCGGTTGTTTTTTCGCTTTGCGAAAACCGCTCGCTTTTCACCATTTTGCATTCTCTGACGCTTTGCAGCGTTAGGTCGAATGCTTCATAACCGGTTCAAAGCTCACTAACCGAATTGACTATGGGTTGTAAGTTTATTTCTGCTGTTTAGTTTTCAAGGATCAGTCTGTGCCGCTTTTTCAGCGGCGAGTGATATTTTATCACTTTTTCATTTTTCTGTCAAGTTCTTTTTTTCGAACATTTTCTTTTCGGAGAGAAGAACTTGTCTGTCAAGTTTTGACAGCGAAAAATATTTTATCAGAAAGCTTTTCGCTTGTCAAGAACTTTTTTTATTTTTTCTTTACTGCTTTATCTGTGTTTCAGCAGCGAATAGTATGTTACCACATCGTTTCCGATCTGTCAACAACTATTTTTCAATTTTTTTGGAACTTTTTCACTGTGTTCCGACAGCGAAATATATATTACCATCGGTTCCCACTTCTGTCAACACTTTTTATGGTTCTTTTATCAGTACATTGTATACTTATTTCAAACATCTTTTTTCTTTTTATTTATTAGGAAAGAACTCATCCTATTTCCTACTTTTCCTGTGGAAAATCTTAATTTTTTCGAAAAACCGTTGACAAATCCTTCCTATAGGCGTATGATGAACCCGAAAAGAATAGTTCCGGTAGGTAAGGCTACTACAGGGATATGGACTGCTGCCGCAAAATGATGGAGACATCATGCGATGGTTTGAACAGGTTACATCGAAACCAAGGTGTAGCATAACGCAGTTTCACCGCCCTGCAGAGCTAAAGCTCGAAACGGTTGCATTTTTTATAAAATGGCATTTGATTTCCGTACAATCGTTCGAGTTTGTACGGTTTTTTTATGCAAAAAAGAGGTGAGATTATGGACGCAGGTCATCCAGACAATTACAACTCCATCCAGCGGGCAAACCAATCAAACTGTTTTATGGAACAGATGGGCATGACATCTGTATCCATAATCTAGTTTCTTTCTGAAAATATAAGACCGAAAAATTGGCATTGCACCGCTTCACGATTGCCCTCCTATGGGGCTATTTCGAAATTTTGAAAACATAGTTTTCATGCGGTGTTTTTTTTGCGCCCTTTTTTCGGGAAAATCCCCCTGATTTCAGGGTTTTCATAGAGCATTCCAATCAAAAAAGCGAGGTGAGAAGCATGGACGCAGAAGGCAGTAGCAGTACAAAAACAACAGAACGAAGGCAAGCGGATGAACGTCCTCCTGCGGACATGCTTCCGCTCTGAAGAAAAGTTCTCTGTTTTTGTCTGTACAATCCAAAACCACAAAAATCTAAGAATATGGAGGTACGGACCTATGAAAAAAACATTGAAAGAAAGAATCCTCAAAACAAAAATCGCAGCAGACATGGTTCGCCGCGATCAGATCAATGACAGACTGAAATTTGCCGCAGAAAATTCCAGAAAAAATGTATTCGCTGCCCTGAGCACTTCTCAGGAAGGTCTGGCAGACGAACAGGTGGAACAGCTGCGGGAACTCCATGGTGACAACAACGTAACCCATGGCAAAAAAGAATCTCTTTTCAAAAGACTCTGCAACGCATTCATCAATCCTTTTACTGCAATCTTATTTGTTCTGGCAATCGTTTCCGCCTGCACAGAAATCATCTGGGCAGCTCCCGGCGAAAAAGATGCCACAACCGTTATCATCATCACTGTTATGGTACTGGTATCCGGTATCCTGCGTTTTGTACAGGAAACACGCAGCGGCAATGCGGCAGCAAAGCTGTCTGCTATGATTCACACAACAGCAGCCGTTACCCGGAAACAGCACGGTACACAGGAAATCCCCATGGATGAAATCGTTGTAGGCGACATCGTTACCCTGTCTGCCGGCGATATGATTCCTGCGGATCTGCGCATCGTAACAGCAAAAGACCTGTTCATCAGCCAGTCTGCTCTGACAGGCGAAAGTGAACCTGTGGAAAAACTGCCTCAGAAACAGAAAATCACAGGTGCTATCACAGAAGCATCCAACCTGGCTTTCATGGGCAGCAACGTTATCAGCGGCAGCGCAACCGGCGTTGTTATTGCAACCGGCAACGACACTATGCTGGGCGATATGGCAAAACATCTGTCCGAAAAACCTGCAAAAACTTCTTTTGAAAAAGGCGTAAACTCTGTTTCCTGGGTACTGATCCGCTTCATGCTTATCATGGTGCCCATCGTACTGTTCCTGAATGGCTTTGCCAAAGGGGACTGGCTCAATGCAGCCCTCTTTGCCATTTCCATTGCTGTTGGTCTGACACCGGAAATGCTCCCTATGATCGTAACCACCTGTCTGGCAAAAGGCGCCGTTGCCATGAGCCGTCAAAAAGTGATCATCAAAGATCTGAACGCTATCCAGAACCTGGGTTCCATTGACGTTCTGTGCACAGACAAAACCGGCACACTGACAAAAGACAAAGTAGCACTGGAATACCACCTGAATGTTATGGGCGAAGAAGATGACCGCATCCTGCGTCACGCTTTCCTGAACAGCTACTATCAGACAGGGCTGAAAAACCTTATGGATAAAGCCATCATCGAACGTACTCACGCACTCATCGAAAGAACACCTGCTTTTGCTGTACTGGAAAACAATTATACAAAAGTAGATGAAATTCCCTTCGACTTTGAACGCCGCCGCATGAGCATCGTAGTTGCAGACAAAAAAGGCAAAACACAGATGATCACAAAAGGCGCCATCGAAGAAATGCTGTCTATCTCCACATTCGTAGAATACCATGGTGAAGTGGTAGAACTGACAGACGAAATGAAAAAAATGGTTCTGGCAAAAGTAAATGACCTGAACAACAACGGTATGCGTGTACTGGGCATTTCCCAGAAAACAAATCCCTCCCCTGTTGGCGCATTCTCCGTAGCAGATGAAAACAACATGGTTCTCATTGGATATCTGGCATTCCTGGACCCTCCCAAAGAAACCACTGCTGCCGCAGTCAAAGCACTGCAGGAATACGGTGTAGCCGTAAAAATCCTCACAGGTGACAATGAAAAAGTAACAAAATATATCTGCAAACAGGTAGGTCTGTCCGTAGACCGCATCCTGACAGGTGACCAGCTGGACGACATGACAGACACAGAACTGGCAAAAGCAGCAGAAAACACCACCATTTTCGCAAAACTTTCTCCTCTGCAGAAAGCAAGAGTGGTAACACTCCTCCGTGAAAACGGTCACAGCGTTGGCTACATGGGTGACGGCATCAACGACGCCGCTGCCATGAAAGCATCCGATGTAGGTATCTCTGTAGATACTGCCGTAGACATCGCAAAAGAATCCGCAAATGTTATTTTGCTGGAAAAAGACCTGATGGTACTGGAACAGGGCATCATTGAAGGCAGAAAAACTTATGCCAACATGATCAAATACATCAAAATGACAGCTTCCTCCAACTTCGGGAATATGTTCTCCGTATTGGCAGCATCTGCATTCCTGCCTTTCCTGCCTATGGCTTCCATCCACCTGATTCTGCTGAACCTGATCTATGACATCTCCTGCACTGCAATTCCTTGGGACAACGTAGACGCAGAATTTTTGAAAGAACCTCGGAAATGGGATGCTTCTTCCGTCAGCAAATTCATGCTGTGGATTGGGCCTACCAGCTCCGTATTTGACATCGTAACTTATCTGGTAATGTACTTCGTAATCTGTCCTGCAGTATGCGGCGGTTCTTTCCATAGCTTGGATCCTGCATCCCAGACAATGTTTATCGCACTGTTCCAGGCAGGCTGGTTTGTAGAATCCATGTGGAGCCAGACTCTGGTTATTCACATGATCCGCACACCTAAACTGCCCTTCCTGCGCAGCCGTGCTTCCGTTCCCGTTGTACTGCTGACATTCACAGGCATTGCCGTACTGACAGCCATTCCTTTCCTTCCCTTCGGCGCACATATCGGTCTGTCAGCACTGCCTCCCGTATACTTCACATGGCTGGCAGGCATTATCGTTGCTTATGTAACACTGGCAACCATCATGAAAAAATTGTATATCCGCAAATATGGTGAACTGCTGTAATATACAGAAAAAAATAACATTTTTCAAATTTTGTATTGACAAATGTCCTTCTGACATGGTATAACTTTTGAAAAGCAGAAACCGCAGAAAGAGTGTAAGTACCTTTTCCGGAAGCTGTTTCCAGAGAGCTGTGGATGGTGAGATCACAGCAGCAGTGGGATGAGGGAATGGGCTCTTGAGGGCAAACCGAAAATAGTAGGTGCGCCGGAGAACTCCCTTCGTTAACAAAGGACGCATATGATCGTATGCATGAGTGGGCAGATTTTCTGCCAATCAGGGTGGCACCGCAGGATTTTACGCCTGTCCCTTTGACAATTATGTCAGGGACAGGCGTTTTTTTATAAAAATCAAAATCAACCAAAGAAAGGAGCATGCACCATGAACACAAAAGAAATCCCTTACAAAATTTATTTAGACGAACAGGAAATGCCGAAACAGTGGTATAATCTGCGGGCAGACATGAACAACAAACCCGCTCCCCTGCTCAATCCCAGCACACTGAAACCCATGACCGCAGAAGAACTCAGTCAGGTATTCTGTGAAGAACTGGTAAAACAGGAATTGGACAACGATACCCCTTACATTGATATTCCCGAACCCATTTTAAAGTTCTATAAAATGTACCGTCCTGCGCCTCTGGTGCGTGCCTATTGTCTGGAAGAAAAATTGCAGACTCCCGCAAAAATCTACTATAAATTTGAAGGCAACAACACCAGCGGCAGCCATAAACTCAATTCCGCCATTGCACAGGCTTATTACGCAAAGGAACAGGGACTGAAAGGCGTCACCACAGAAACCGGTGCCGGACAATGGGGTACAGCCCTGTCCATGGCATGTGCTTACTTCGGTTTGGACTGTCAGGTTTATATGGTAAAATGCTCCTACGAGCAGAAGCCTTTCCGCCGTGAAGTCATGCGCACTTATGGCGCGGCAGTAACGCCTTCCCCTTCCATGGAAACAGAAATCGGCAGAAAAATCCTTGCAGAGCATCCGGGTACTTCCGGCAGTTTGGGCTGCGCCATTTCTGAAGCCGTAGAAATGGCTGCCAAACAGGATGGCTACCGTTATGTACTGGGCAGCGTCCTCAATCAGGTATTGCTTCATCAGACCATCATCGGTCTGGAAACCAAAGCCGCTCTGGATAAATACGGCGTGAAAGCAGATATGATCATCGGCTGTGCCGGCGGCGGCTCTAATCTGGGCGGTCTGATTTCTCCTTTTATGGGCGAAAAACTCCGCGGCGAACGGGATTATCAGATCATCGCTGTAGAACCCGCTTCCTGCCCCAGCCTCACCAGAGGGAAATTTGCTTATGATTACTGCGACACCGGTATGGTAACACCTCTCCAGAAAATGTATACCCTTGGCAGTAACTTCATTCCTTCTGCCAACCACGCAGGCGGTCTGCGGTATCACGGTATGAGTTCCATCCTTTCTCAGCTTTACCATGATGGGCTTATGGAAGCACGTTCTGTGGAACAGACAGCCGTTTTCGCCGCCGCTACGGAATTCGCACGGGTAGAAGGCATCTTGCCTGCTCCTGAAAGTGCCCATGCTATTTATGTAGCCATGGAAGAAGCGAAAAAATGCAAAGAAACAAGCGAAGAAAAAACCATCGTCTTTGGACTGACAGGTACTGGATATTTCGACATGTTTGCATACGAAAAATTCAATAATGGCACCATGACAGACTATATCCCCACAGACGAAGATCTGAAACAGGGATTCGATGGCATTCCTCGCTTCCCCGGAAATGAATTTTAATTTTCATTACCTATTCATAATAGATATTGAAATTCCAAATACGAACAAGGTCTCTCAGACATTGATTCTGAACAAACCTATAATCATTCAAAAAGAGGATACTCCGTGTTCACCCGAAGTATCCTCTTTTATTGTAGAAATGATTGTTCCATCACATAAAAGAATCTTGATATGATCCATCGTTCTATCGATTTCGATGTCCTTTATATCTAATGTAGAAATTGTCCCAGCACACATAAAGCGTATATTTTTCGCAATAACATCATGCCAGTCTATTCTTGCCGTTATTCCTGCGTAATAAGATTTTGGATAACAGTTTATTTTAAAGTACCCAACAAAACTAGCTTCTTCTGTAAATCGTTCCTTCTTGATTGATCCATCAATAACAATGGATGTTGCGCCTTCTTCCTGATTTGCTGTATAAACCATCGCTTCCAACTCTTTATTGATAGGTACAGGGCGTTGTAATATATAAAATATCGCCAAAATGATACATATTCCTGCAATGATACCCCTTTTGATCTTTTGAACCAACACGATACCCCCTTCCGAAATCCAGAATCCGCTTCTACTTACTTTCTATCAGTTTTATTTTACCATTTTTCTGCCACTGCTTCCACTTATGCCCTCTAAAAATCCCCTCAACAACTGCCTTCATAAGAAAATCTTCCTTATAGGAATTCGGCAAAAAAATAATAGCTGGAATCCTTTGTATCAATGAACTGCACCCCACTTGTTATTCAGTATATCATACTGTCTAACAAATGGGGTGCAGTTCACAATGAGAATTCCAGCTATTTTTATTTTTATAAACCAACACCTAAAGATACAATCTCTTTGGAGCTGTATTTTTTATACAAGGACCATTATTTTTCCACTGTCATAGTCACTGTTTTTGTTGCACTATCCCACTGAAGTGCATCTGTGGACATGCCTGTCACAGTGCACCAGTCACGCAGAGACAGAAATGCGCGATCATTTACTGTTTGAGGTGCTGTTACCAGTGTTGTTTCTTCCCCATTGATGGTAACGGTTTTGTCTGTTCCTTCTACAGGAATCACAACAGTGGTATCATCATAAGTAATGGTTGCAATTTTGTCTTTCTGATTCCAGTCGATCTGCACGCCATCTTTGGAAACATTCAGCAGTGCCCGCAGTGGCAGCATGGTGTAACCATCTTCGGAAAGATATGCAGGTGCATCCAGTGCGATGCGTTCCTCATCGTCTTTCACCAGATAAGTTTCCCCAATCTTAATCTGGAAAACATGGGTTTCTGCCGGTGTTTCTTCGGGTTTATCCTCTGGTTCCTCCGGCGTTTCTTCTGGCTCTTCCGGCTGATCTACAACGGTTTTTCTGTAGAATGTAATGGTTTCATAATCCTTATCATATTTTTCGCTGAAATTCAGCCATTCGTCTGTGGGTTTTGCAGGAGAACGGTATGTGACTTTTACCAGTTCGTCTGTATCCATCATATAGAAGTTATCGTCATAAGGGTCGTGAACTTCAACTTTTGCCTTATCATAAATATTCACCACACCATCACTGCCTCTGGCTTCATCCACATACAGCACATGACCTTCGGGATAAACTTCCAGAAAAACATTGTCTTCCAGATTGATGTCACCACGATATACATAAATAACGCTGGAAGAAGCGCTTGTGGTTCTTACCACCAAATCGTCATTACCTCTTACAGTCAAATCCCCCTCTGCATAAATGGCATGCAGACCATATCCATCCACATTGATTTCACTGTCCCCATCCAGATAGAGAATGCTGTCCTCCGGCAGACAGATGGCACCTTCTCTGCCATTGGTATTGCTTTCATCTGCATTGACATACAATCCATCAATGGTCAAGATTCTGCCGCTTGCATCCCAGTCCCAACCGTCACCGCTGACGTCTGTATCATATGTGCGGAAATCATAATCTAAAATTTCGTTTTCCGCCGCCAGAGCTGTCTGGGGAACCAATCCCATAAGCATTGCCGCCGCAAGCCCTGCACAAAGTACTTTTTTCTGTTTCATGTTCATTCCTCCTTACCATCTCTTTTTTCCATCATACCATATTTTCCCGTTCTTTGCCGTTACGGTTTTTTAACATTTTAGACGCAAAAACCACCCTTTCGTTCCCAATTTGAAAAAACTTTTGGAAAGCTGGTAATTTTGTCTGTTTTCTTTTATAATAAGAGATTAGGAATGAGATAGAAAGAGAGGACATTTATGAAATATATCAACGAATTGCGCGAAGGTGAAAACATCATCGAACATTATCTGTGCAAGAGCAGACAGACTATGAAAAGCCGCAACGGCAAAAATTATCTGTCTTTGAAATTGCAGGATAAAACCGGTATGGTGGACGCCAAAGTCTGGGATCTGAACAACGATATTCAGAGCTTTCAGGAAAACGACTTTATCAAAGTAGATGCTTTTGTCACCACATTCAACAACGAACTGCAGCTGAATGTCAAACGCATCCGCCGCAGCCGCGAAGGGGAATACGATCCTGCGGATTTTGTACCCAGCACCGACAAAAACATCGATGAAATGTATGATCAGCTCATGGGCTATATCAAAACCATGAAAAATCCCTATCTGAAAAAACTGCTGGAAGAAATCTTCCTGCGTCATCCTGTCATCAGTAAGGAATTCAAATATCATTCCGCAGCAAAAGCTATGCACCACAGCTTCCGCGGCGGTCTGGTGGAACATACATTGTCTGTCACACAGCTTTGTGATTTTCTGGCACCTCGTTACAACTATGTAAACCGCGACATTCTTGTGGCATCCGCTATGCTCCATGATGTCGGCAAAGTGCTGGAACTTTCCGACTTTCCTACCAATGACTACACCGACGACGGTCAGCTTCTGGGCCATTTGATTCTTGGTTCCGAACTGATTCGGGATGCTGCTGCTAAAATTGATGGTTTCCCCAAACGTCTGGAATCCCTCATGAAGCACTGCATGCTGTCCCATCATGGGGAATACGAATATGGCTCTCCCAAACTGCCTTCCACACCGGAAGCTTTCCTGCTCCACTGTGCAGACAATCTGGATGCCAAAACAAAAATGATTGAAGAAGCCCTTGCGGCAGACAGCACCCAGGGACACTGGGCTGGCTACAACCGCATGCTTCAGCGCAACCTGAGCCGTTCCGACTTTGAATAAGCAGGTGGAACCATGGCAAAGGAAACCCTTTCCGCACATGAACTGAACAAATATACCTACTGCCCTTATCAGTGGTATTATGAAAAAATATATGGCAGAGCAGAACTGCGCCGTATGCGCAAAGAATATCTGGAAGAACTTGGTCTGGAAGATTCCACCACGGCCAATTTTGTACGAGGCGAAGCCTTCCATAGAAAGCTTTACCGCCAGTATCGCCTGCGACGGCTTTTGGGGAAAATTGCCCTTCTTGCTCTGCTGGTACTGATACTTATTTTTTGGGTAATGCAGTATGTCCATGTTTGAAAAAATCACTGCAAACTGGCTTTCTTTTGGCATTCTGTTTTTGCTGATTCTCTTGGCAGTTCTTCTGCTTTGGCGAACACGCCGTCCCCATCTGCAAAAACAACCCCGAAAAGATATTATGCCTGGCTTTACTTTGATTTACGCCGACCAGAAGCAATCCGTCAAAAAAAGTGAAGGCTTTGGAAAACTGCTCTATTCCGCAAAGTACGATCTACAGGGAAAACCAGACTATATTTTCAAAAAAAGACTGGGCAGTGCTATCGTTCCCGTAGAACTGAAAAGCGGTGCCATCAAAGACGCTCCTCTCCCCCATCCAGGAGATTTATTACAGCTGGCAGCCTACTTCCTTCTTTTGGAGGATATTTACGGCAAACGCCCGTCTTACGGTTGGCTGAAATACAGCGATTATATGTTTTATGTGCGAAATACCAGAAACTTGAGAAAAGAAGTGAAACAAACCATGGCAGACATGCGGAAAATGTTGGAGGACGGCGAAGGAACCCCCAACGCCAGCTTTGTCACCTGCCGCCACTGCATCTGCAACGGCACTGTATGTCCCTATGGTCAATATCATAGAAACGGAGGGGAAGTATGAAACTTCCTGTTGAGAAAAATCAGACCTACACCATGTCCATTACAGACATTGGCACCAATGGCGAAGGCATCGGACGCATTGACGGCTATACGGTCTTTGTGGAAGGTGCTCTGCCGGAAGAGGTCATCAAAGTCCTCATTGTCAAAACAAAAAAACATTTTGGTTACGGGAAGCTGTTAGAAATCTTAGAACCTTCCCCCCATCGGATAACCCCTGCCTGTCCTGTTGCCGCAAAATGCGGCGGCTGTCAGCTGCAGCATCTTTCCTATGAAGGGCAGCTTGCTTTCAAAACGAAAAAAGTCAAAGACCATTTGGAACGGATTGGTGGTTTTTCCGGCATTTCCGTAGGCTATGCCAAAGGCATGGAAGAACCTTGGCGTTACCGCAACAAAGCCCAATTCCCAGTGGGCGGAAAAACCGGTGAACCAGAAATCGGCTTTTATGCCAAACGCAGCCATCGCATCATCGACACGCCCGTATGTATGCTGCAAAATGAAGTAAATGACCGGATTGTAAAAATCATTCGGGCATTTCTGGCGGAATATGAAATTCCCCTTTATGACGAAACTATCCATCGCGGTCTGGTACGTCATATCCTGACTCGTATCGGCAGATGCACAGGAGAAATTATGGTTTGTCTGGTGGTAAACGGCAGAAAACTGCCCCATTGCGATGTATTGGTAGAACGCCTGCGGGAAATTGAAGGCATGACTTCCATCGTATTAAATGTAAATACAGACCAGACCAATGTAATCTTAGGAACAGAAGTCCATGTGCTTTGGGGTAAAGAAACCATTCGGGATTATATCGGAGATGTACAGTTTGAAATTTCTCCCCTGTCCTTCTATCAGGTAAATCCTTTGCAGACACAGGTGCTTTACCAGACGGCTCTGGATTTTGCGGAGCTGGAAGGAAACGAAACAGTACTGGATTTGTACTGTGGCATTGGTACCATCTCCCTGTTCTTTGCCCAGAAAGCAAAACATGTTTTCGGCGTGGAAATCGTACCGGAAGCCATTGCTGATGCTAAGAGAAATGCCGCTCTTAACGGCATGGACAACGCAGATTTTGCCGTTGGTGCCGCAGAAGATGTGATTCCCAGACTTTATGAGGAAAAAGGCATTACTGCTGATGTGGTCGTGGTAGACCCTCCTCGGAAAGGCTGCGACAGTGTCCTGCTGGATACCATTGCTGCTATCTCTCCGAAGAAAGTGGTTTATGTATCCTGTGATTCTGCCACATTGGCAAGGGATTTGGCATATCTCTGCCCCAAAGGCTATACCATCGAAAAAGTACAGGTGGTGGATATGTTCCCCCATACGGTGCATGTGGAAACAGTGGTTTTGCTGTCTAAAGTTTCCCATTGATATTTTGCAAATCATAACCACGCCTAAAAGACGTGGTTTGCACTAGCCCTATAAGGGCTTATTAAGAGCCAGCGCCTAAATGACGCTGGCTTTCACTTCGTTCAAGCCTTGGTGGTATGATTATCTGCTACCCTT
>NZ_JADCKK010000072.1:0-11185 GCF_014982935.1 Anaerotignum lactatifermentans
AAGCAAAGTTAAAGGGCTTGCCACCTGCAATTTACAGACAACAAGCCCTTCTGGCTTCTTAAACAATTTTAATTTGAAAATATTGTCTAACTTTTTGGGTTCAGTTCATAATAAGGATTTTGGCTTTTTTTGTTTTCTTATGAAGATGCCCCCAAAGATCTTCCTTTTTTGTTGCAAAAATCATAAAGATCGTAAGTATAATTTAGATAAAACATTCCCTAATTTTACAGAATGTAGTAAAATCATAATGATAAAGCAAATTGATTTATAAAAGTCGCTGCAAGATGATGCAGAAAACATCTTTGTATCGTGTCTTTGCGGTGATATAATGGATTTGATCTATGAGAAGGGCGGTGTTTTATGGACAAAAAACAACTTCAGTTGACATACAAGGAATTACAAAATACTTTGACTGCACGGGATTTTTTGCAGAACGCCGGACTGCATAAAAAAGATGTGCTGGCTGTTATGGATAAAGGTGTATGGCTGGAAGCTATGGAAAAACTGATGACAGGTGAGGTCTCCTGTCGTAATGTATTGAATCTGTGCAGTCCTGCCATGGAAAATTTTGCGGGAAGCCGACCAAAGGATGGGTGGCTGCCGGATTTGTATGGGCATATGATTCGCAAGATTTATCCCCATCGAGATGATATTCCTGCAACGGATCAATATGACAAGGCAGCGGCATTTTATTTGGAATGTCTGCGGTTCTTTTTGAATAAAGAAAAAGAGCGGCTGCCATTTTCCAGAATCCGGGATTTTGATTTTGCGACGGAAGAGGAACTGGAGGGAAGCCCTTATGAAGAAGAATATCGGCGTTTCTTACAGTGTTTTTCTGATGCCTATTTATATGAATTGATGCGTATTGGCAAAGAAATTATGCCTTTTGATATGCTGGCACATGTGGCAGGTGTGCATCATATTGCCATGCATATTGCAAGACAGCTTGCAAAGACAGGCATTCCTGTGGATTTGCCTTTGATTTCCGGCGCCGCCGCTGCCCATGATATCGGGAAATATGGATGCAGGGAAAATGAAGTCAGAAGAATTCCTTACCTGCATTATTATTATACAGACCTTTGGTGCAGAGTCCATGAACTGCCTAACATCGGACATATTGCCGCAAACCATTCCACTTGGGATTTAGAATTGGAAAATCTTACTGTGGAATCCCTGATATTGATTTATGCCGATTTCCGCGTGAAAAACAATGGCTATGATGAAAAAGGCAAAGAAATCATGGGCTTCTACAGCCTGGCATCTTCCTTTGCGGTGATTTTGAATAAGCTGGATAATGTGGACACAGCCAAAGAAAATCGTTATCGCCACGTCTATTCCCGTTTGGAAGACTTTGAAAATTATATGAAAGCCCTTGGCGTCAATGTAGATTTGACCAGCTGTGCATTGAAGCCTGTTCCGCAGCGAAATCCTGCATTGCTGAATATTGATGAAACGGTGGATGCGTTCAAAAATATTGCCATTGACCATAATATTCGCCTGATGCATAAGCTGAGCCGGGAACTGACTTTTGGTGATATTCTGGAAGCAGCCCGCAGTACACGCAATTGGAAGGATACAAGGGCATATCTGAATATTTTTGCGGAATATTTCACTTATATGAACCAACGTCAAAAACAGATGGCAATGAACTTCCTGTATGATCTGATGTTCCACAGAGAAGGGGATATCCGCAGACAGGCGGCAGATCTGCTGGGGAATATGATTGCCCATTATGATGTAGAATATGGGAAAGAACTCCCTCAGAATGTGAATGTGATACTGGATGAAACAGATAGCTTCCAGCTGTGGAAAAGATATTTAGACCGCATCATCCTGCCAGATCATAAGGTTATTGACCGTCATAGACGCTGGCTTGGGTATTGTTTGAAACGTGTTGTCATTTCTTTGCTGGAAAACTGCAAAGAAGAACAGCGCAAGAAATATGTTGTACCACTTCTTGCTTATTATCAAGAATTGGGATGGATTGATGAAACAGCCTTTATCCTGCTGGATACTATGCCTTCCATTCCCATGGTGCTTTTGGATGATGCGGAACGGAATGTATGCTTCCGCTTTATGGAGCATTTTGCTTCTCGGGATGTTCTGGAAATTCAGGCTGCAATTTTGCTGAATCTGTGCGAAATGGCACCTGCTTTTACGGAGTCTAAAGAATTTCTCCATACAGTCAATGCTGTTTTGGATGTTGTACCCGTGAAAGAGGAAAAAGCACTGGCTTATCTTGCCTATGAAATCCGCAAAAATTGCGGCTTGCCCCAAAAAAATAAGGCTGCATATCAGGAAATCTTTGAAGATTCCGCGGTGGTATCTGATATTTTCCTGGATAACCTGAAAGCGGCAACACCTTGGAAAATCAAGATTATCAACATGCGTTTGCTCTATGATCGGATTTGCAGTGGCGTGACTATGCCAAAACTTCATGTGGCAACCCATTTGTCCAATCTGTTAAAAGTCAGTGAACAGGTTTCTGTCCGTCATGCGGCAGGGGAAACACTGGTAAAACTGGCACCTATGCTTTCCTGGGATCAGCGAAATGAAGTTGCCATTGAATTGACAAAAGGTCTGGAAATTGGTGAATTCGAGTTTTCTAAGTATATTCCTCAATATCTGGGTGAGTTTGTATTGTTCCTGCATCCAAAGGAATTGGATGAATTTATCAAAGATCTGGAACGTCTGCAAAACAGCACCAATGATCGAATTGCCAGCGTTGCACTGGATACCTTTGGGGTAATGCTCCAGCATTACGGACAGTATCAGAGCCGTTTCCCGGAACTGGCACAAATATATGAGGATAGACGCAAGAAGATTATGGGCATGATTCTGAAAGGATTTGCGAACTATCAGGAAAATGTCAAACGAGAAGCGTTTTGGGTCGTTGGTCACGAACTTTTTGCCCAGGATTATTTATCCATGCAGGAAAAGAAAAATCTTTTTGGCTTCCTCAGTAAAAAGATGCTCATGCTTGTGGAACAGGATGAAGATTCCGAATTGACATTCTTTAACCACACTGCTGGATGGAATTTTGTATATCATTTTATCAGTGCGTATATTTTCCAAGAAAAGAAATTCACTTTCTCAGAACCCCAGAAAATTGCCTTTTTCCCCGGTACATTTGACCCCTTTACATTGGGGCACAAGGAAATTGCACGGGAAATCAGAGATCTTGGATTTACTGTTTATCTGGCACTGGACGAATTTTCCTGGTCGAAAAAAGCTCAGCCTCATCGGGTGCGCAGACGTATTTTGGATATGTCTGTGGCAAATGAAGAAAATATTTTCCTTTTCCCTTCAGATACACCAGTGAATATTGCCAATCCGGCAGACTTGAAAAAACTGCGGGAAATGTTCCCGGGAAAAGAAGTCTATATGGTGGCAGGCAGCGACGTGGTGCAGAATGCTTCCTCTTATCGTATGGAACCGGAAGAAAATTCCATTATGACATTCCCTCATGTTATTTTCCGCAGAGAAACCAGAGAGGGAAGAGGAAACAAGACATCTTATGATATGATTCAAAACACCGTTGTGGAATTGAAACTGCCTACACACTTTGAGGACATTAGTTCTACAAGAATCCGCGAAAATATCGACCATAACAGAGATATTTCCAATTTGATTGATACCGTTGCCCAGAACTATATCTATGACCGTGGGCTGTATTTAAGAGAGCCACAGTATAAACGACTGCTTCAGACAAAAGCTGTTGAAATCAAGCATGAAACCAATGCGAAAGATATTGCGGAGATCATCCGACAGGGAAATCTGGGTAATGATGAAACCGAAAAACTGCTTCATACTTTGCAGGAACCCGGTTGTACAGCAACCATCATATTTGACCAGGACGGCAAAGGCAGACCGGATGCCATTATGCTTTACCGTCATATTTCCACAACAGAACTGTTTGGAGAATTCCAGGATATGATGACAGCCAGCTACATTCGTCAGCAGACTTCCGGTAAGATTGTGCTGATTCTGGCTGGTTATATCAGAAGCCGGTCGAAAATTGCGGATCTGGAGCAGATTGTGCTGACAGAAACCCTGGCGGAATGTCTGCGGCAGGACTACACTTATACTGTATGCAGTCCCAAATACAGCCAGATCACAAAGAGCATGAAAGATGCTTTGGAACGTCAGGGATTTATTCCTGTTCCTTTGCCAGAAGTGCCAAGAGAAATCTACGTTGTGGATATGAAACAGCCTGTTGTGTTATATCATAATGTACAGACAGCTATCAAAGAACCTTTCAGTACAAATCCCAGAGTACTGCGGGTTTTGGATGAAAGCCATAAACGATTCCAGCGTTCTTTGACCAAATTGTATCCCGGAGAATTGGTCCTTTCCTTTAATGCAGGGATTATGTATAATCGCTTGATTGAGCTGATTACTGCGGCAAATGGCATGCCCAAAGAACCACTGCCGGTACGTACATTGGGGAAAAATATGTGTGTGCCTTTCGGTAAGATTCTGAAAGGTATTGTCATTCCCAATACGGTAACAAAGGTACTTCATACAGACAAGGTATTCGATTCCCGCATTCATGGTTTCCGTATTGCAGAGTTCCCAGAATATCTGCCCCTGCGTTCTCAGGTCAGAACAATCAAATCTTTCCGCAGACCTGTGATATTGGTAGATGATTTGCTTCATAAAGGGTATCGTATCCGTGAACTTGACCCGCTTTTTAAAGAAGAAAATGTAGAGATTGATCGTTTGATCGTTGGTATGCTTTCTGGTCGAGGAAAAGACCTGATGGAAATCCAAGGCAGAAAGGTAGAAAGTGCTTACTTCATTCCTTCCATGCGTATCTGGTTCGTGGAAACATCTATGTATCCCTTTATCGGTGGGGATGGTGTAGAAACCAATGCGGATAAAACAGGCAATTTCCTGCATGGTGTCAATCTGATCCTGCCATATGTAATGCCCGGTTTTATCAGAGGTGCATCGAAAGAAAATATCTATGACTTGTCTATGGTCTGCTTGCAAAATACAAAAGAAATTCTGACAGTTTTGGAAGAAGAATATCAGGCTTTGTATGAACGGAATCTGACTTTGGGACGACTGAGTGAAGTCATTATCTGGCCTCGCATTCCAGACAAGGGCAATTGCGTTGCTTATGATTATCATCTGCCGGCATCTGTATATCTGGAAAACGATATGGAACAGATGATCCGACTGGAACACCTTGTAAAATAAGGAGGATATTATGGAACAGAAACTCATTGGAACGACCACTGTTTTTTTCACAGATCGGGGTCGGGAGAAGAATAAAGGGATTTTGAAACTGACCCATCCGGCAATGCTGGCAGAAGAAGAAACGCTTCACTGGCTGGACAGAGTTCATCTGGATGAAGTGGCAGCAAATATGGACGCAGACCTGCGGACAGCGGCAGAAAATGCCCTGTCCAAAGGGACTGTGCTGCTGGCGAATACTGCATGGAAAACAGCTGATGAATGGGAAAAATGGCTTCAGATAGATAATAAGAAGAAAAAACGGGTACATCTGCTGGCATTGGGTGATGTTGGCAGTACTGTGCTGACTGCATTGAAACTCATGGGCGGCGATTGCATCGAAACATTGGGAATTTATGATGTGAACCCAGATGTCTGTGCTCGTTGGGAAACAGAATTAAATCAGGCTGCTTTTCCTTGGGATTATGATGCATTGCCAACTGTTGAAATTTTGACCGAAGAACAGCTTTTTGATTGCGATATGTTTGTTTTCTGTGCCTCCAAAGGGATTCCTCCTGTAGGTTCACAGGTGCAGGATGTGCGTATGGTGCAGTATGAAGCCAATAAAGGTATTATTTCTATTTTCGCAAAGAAAGCAAGAGATGCAAAGTTTGAAGGTCTGTTTGCCGTCGTTTCTGATCCTGTAGATCCTCTTTGCAGTGCTGCTTTTCTTGCCAGCAATGAAGATGAGACAGGAATTTTCGATGGCAAAGGGCTTCGCCCGGAACAGGTTCAGGGCTATGGTCTTGGTGTTATGAATGCAAGAGCTGCTTACTATGCAAAACAAAATCCCAATTTTGCAGATTTCCTGACAGAAGGCAGAGCATTTGGACCTCATGGACAGGATCTCGTCATTGCAAACAGCATTGCTAACTATGACGATGAACGTTCTAAAGCTTTGACAAAACTTGCCATCGAAGCCAACCTGCGTATGAGGGAACTGGGCTTTAAGCCGTATGTGGCACCTGCCATTTCTTCTGCTGCCATTTCGTTGCTGTTGACACTGCGCGGAGAATGGCATTATAGCTCCAATTTCTTAAATGGTGTTTATATGGGCAGCAAAAACAGAACAACATTGGGTGTAGAAATTGAATCTCTGCCCTTGCCATATGCCTTATTCAAAAGAATCCAAAAAGCTTATGATGGACTGGAGATGATTCGATGAAGCAAATGTTGACCATTGTATATCCGCAATGTGAAGATTCCAGAAGAACCAAACGACTGGAGAAGCTATTGGAAGAAATTTATGGTTTATATGAATGTACAGTGATTCGTCGGCTAGAGGATTTTCATTCCTTGGAGGGGAAAAGACTGCTCTTTGCCATTCCTTTAGGGATTTCTGGTATCAATCTGGAATACTTCCGCTATTTGAAGTATATGCGTCTGCATCCTGATATGCTGAAAGGATGTGTAGGTTCCATTTTGGTGGATGGAGAAAGTGAATTGTATACCAAGTCTGTGGCAAGGGAATTGATGTTTACAGCCAATGCTTGCGGATGTGCTTTCCCTGGCAGAGGTATGGTGGAAGGCACAGGTTCCTTGCAGAATTTCAATATTCAGGCAATGCAGCAGGATTTGGACAATATGGGTGCGTATCAGGCAGCAGCAAAGCGTCTGGTGGCACAGCTCATGGATTTTACACCAAATCCAAAGAAGGAAACCAATATACTGGTGCTTCACGCCAGCAATCACAAAACTTCTAACACTTCCATGCTGTGGGATATGATCAAAAAAGATCTGCATCATTGCAAAATTACGGAAATTTCCTTGAGAAATGGTACGGTGCATGATTGCTCTGGATGTCCATTTAAAATGTGCATGCATTTCAGTGAAAAATCCAGCTGCTATTATGGTGGAGTGATTGTGGAGCAGGTGTATCCTGCCATTGAAGCATGTGACGCAGTTATATTGCTCTGTCCCAATTATAATGATGCACTCAGTGCCAATTTGACGGCTTTCATCAACCGTTTGACAGCATTGTTCCGTAAAAATCAATTTTACGAAAAAAGTATTTTTGCACTGGTTGTATCGGGATACAGCGGCGGAAATATCGTAGCGGAACAGGTGATCAGTGCCATGAGTATGAATAAGACCTTCCGTTTGCCGCCTCATTTTGCAATGCTGGAAACTGCCAATAATCCGGCAAGTATCTTGGAAGTGGAAGATATCCAGAAAAAAGCTTCTGCTTTTGCGGAAAATATGATGAAGGCTTTGGTAAAAGAATCTTGAAAATCCTTTGCCAACTGCTGTTTTATGGGAGGTTGGCTTTAAAGAAAAACTGCATTTCATCGGAATAGATTTGCATGATATGCAGGAATGATTTTGAACGGAAAACCAATGCAGTCGAATCTGAATGCTTTGGCAAAAAAATAAAAAGGAATCACATTGTTGAGAAAGATTTTATTCGTTTTGCGAAAAGACGTGGGAAATATGTGGTTTTTACTTGTCAATAGCTTTTGGCTATGATAATATGAAATCAGGCAGGTCGTCGTTCGCAGCGGCGACTTTTCTTGATAAAGCGTGAACCTTTAGAAACAACAGATATGGAGGAAGACAATGAACCGTGAAATGATTATTATTCTGGATTTTGGCGGTCAGTATAATCAGTTGATTGCCAGACGTGTCAGAGAACATCACGTTTACTGTGAAATCATGCCTTGGAATAAACCTATTGAGGAAATCAAGGCAAAAAATCCCAAAGGGATTATCTTTACAGGTGGTCCCAACAGTGTATATGATGAAAAATCTCCTCATTGCGATCCCGAAATTTTCGAACTGGGCGTACCTGTTCTGGGGATTTGCTATGGCTGCCAGCTGATGGCTTATACACTGGGTGGTAAAGTAGGCAATGCCAACGAAAAGAGCGAATATGGCAAAACAGAAGTTACTTTCGATACTGACAGCAAACTGATGAAAGGTATTGATGAAAAAGAAATCTGCTGGATGAGCCATACAGACTTTGTTACAGAAATGCCTGAAGGCTTCCGTATTATTGGTAAGACAGCAACATGCCCCGCAGCAGCTATTGAATGCCCTGAAAAAGGCTTCTATGGCGTTCAGTTCCACCCTGAAGTAAACCACACACCTAAGGGTACAAACATGATTCACAATTTCCTGTATGAAGTTTGTGGATGCAGCGGCGACTGGACAATGACAAACTATATCGAAGATCAGATTCAGAAAATCAGAGAACAGGTTGGCGACGGCAAAGCACTGTGTGCACTGTCTGGCGGCGTTGACTCCAGCGTAGTAGCTGCTCTGGTTTCTAAAGCGATCGGCAAACAGCTGACATGTGTATTTGTTGACCACGGTCTGATGCGTAAAAATGAAGGGGACGAAGTAGAAGCAGCATTCGCAAATATGTTTGATTCTCACTTTGTAAGAGCCAATGCACAGGAACGTTTCCTGAGCAAACTGAAAGGCGTTACAGACCCCGAAACAAAGAGAAAAACCATTGGTGAAGAATTCATTCGTGTGTTTGAAGATGAAGCGAAGAAGATTGGTAAAGTAGATTTTCTGGTACAGGGTACCATTTATCCTGACGTAATCGAAAGCGGTCTGGGTGATTCCGCAGTCATCAAATCTCACCATAACGTAGGCGGTTTGCCTTCCGTTGTAGATTTTGAAGAACTGATCGAACCCCTGCGTCTGCTGTTCAAAGATGAAGTACGTCAGATGGGTCTGGAACTGGGTCTGCCTGAACATCTGGTATGGCGTCAGCCTTTCCCTGGTCCCGGTCTGGGTATCCGTGTAATCGGTGAAGTAACAGAAGATAAACTGGAAATCCTGAGAGAAGCAGATGCAATCTTCCGTGAAGAAATTGCAAAAGCTGGTTTGGATAGAAGCATCAACCAGTACTTTGCTGTTATCACAGACGTTCGTTCCGTAGGCGTTATGGGTGACTTCAGAACATATGACTACACTATTGCTCTGCGCGGTGTAACAACAACCGACTTTATGACAGCTGATTGGGCAAGAATTCCTTATGATGTCTTGGATCGTATCTCTGTCAGAATTGTAAATGAAGTAAAACATGTAAATCGTATTGTGTACGATATCACTTCCAAACCACCTGCAACTATCGAGTGGGAATAATTGCAAAAGTCCTGCAAGCCTTGTATTTTCAAGGCCTGCAGGACTTTTTTGTGGGTATATTATATTTATTTGTCCAAAACGAATAGCCCAATATACATAAAGTTGTGTAGGATAATTTTTCGTTTTGTCTACAGTTTCCTGTGGTAATGAATGACGCATTTGCTTTTAGGAGCCTTTGGGACTTGAATGTTTTTCTTAATTTTCATATGTTTTTATCAAATTCTTCTTGAGTTAAAGCAAGAAGTTTCCTTTCTATGATTCCACTATTAAAAAATAGCTATTTATTTCATTTAAGCAATATGTCCCGTTTTTTCTTCTTAGATACATATATAAAAGAATGGTTTTTTCAGAGATAGCATTCATACTTCAAAAATATTGAATGATTTGTATTATAGAAATTGAAAATCCAGTGAGGGAAATCGTTAAATATATTATAGAATCGCCGAGAATTCAGATTATAGCTATAGAGAATAGGAATAGGGATATAGAAAGGGTTGGGCTTATGAAATATAAAACAAGAATTTTTATTGTACCAACTGCGATATTATGTGCATTGTGTACGACAGCATTTGCTGGTAATGCAGTAAACGAAGAAAAGTATTTCAAAGTAGATGGGGAGCCTTATAAAGGTATTACAGCAATTGATGCAAATTCAGTGTTAGCGCAAGGAGCGATAGGACGGACTTCTACAGACTATTATGGTGTTAGAGCTGAAATTGTACAGGAGAATCATGCTGCAGAAATTACAGGATTGGCGTGTGCCTATAAAAAGGCTGGAAGCCTTGAAAAATTTGCAACGGTATTGCGCAATGGAGTGATTGGCAGCCCATATTTTCCATGTGAAGTTACGGATGTTTTCGCTTGGAAAAGATATATTCAGGAATCTATGCATAGTTCACCCAATCAAGGGGTAAGCCACAGCCATTCTGGGATTGAAGCTCAAACAAATAAAAATGACCAGATTGATTTAGAATCTGCTGTAAAAAACAATGAAATGATACCAGCGATTGGTGTTGGTGGGGTAGAGGGTTTTATTTATCCTGCGGACTATCTCCATAATGATATTAAAACACCAGAACAGGCTTTGGAGAAACAAAGCCAAAGAAATGGTCGTTCAGAGTACATCAATTTATATGCCAAAGATGGAAAAACTGTAATTGGTAAGATGGAAGTAACATATGGTGGTACTATTATAAAATAACATGTAATAGTAAAGAGATTCTCGTTGTTTCTTATATAACGAATTAAAAAGGGAGTTAACAATCGTAAAATTTGAACTGCACCCCATTTGTTAGACAGTATGATATACTGAATAACAAGTGGGGTGATTTTTATGCCAAAAGGAGTACCAAATAAACGATATACACCAGAATTCAAGCAACTGGTGGTAGAAACGATGCGGGAAGAAGGTCTAAGTCTCAGTGAAACCATGAGAAGATTTAATATCAACTGTCTCGGTATTATTAAGCGCTGGGAGCGCATCTATCTTGAGGAGGGTCCAGAAGGTTTAGCGGTAGAACGACGGGGACGTAAAAATACAGGACAGCCAGCAAAGCTGCCTAAAGAGATAGAGGAAGATTTGATTGCGGAAAATCAACGGCTGCGAGCGGAAAATGCTTACCTAAAAAATTTGCAAGCCTTGGTTTTGGAAGAGGAGCGATGCCGGCGCAGAAATCGAGGGTATGAAGAAAAGTCTGTAAATAAGATTCTTCTATGATAAGGCTGGGTGGAATGCTTTGAAATGAAGCACTCCACCTTTGTTTTATATATACCATCCAAAAGATGGCATGTCAATAACAGGCGGCTTTTCCGCCTGTTTTAACCAATCTGTTCTTTTTATTCTGGAAGC
>NZ_JADCKK010000073.1:0-10999 GCF_014982935.1 Anaerotignum lactatifermentans
CATCGTTTCTACCACCAGTTGCTTGAATTCTGGTGTATATCGTTTATTTGGTACTCCTTTTGGCATAAAAATCACCCCACTTGTTATTCAGTATATCATACTGTCTAACAAATGGGGTGCAGTTCAATGCGGATTCCAGTTTTTTTTATGCGTTATTTTGCAGCAGTCTGTTTTTGTATCTGTATGACCAGAAGTAAGACAGAACTGCCCAGCAAATGGGCAAAAGCCCAAAGAACATAGCGCCGGGGGCATCATCTGCTTCTGCCAGACCAATCCAGAAGGGGATCACCAGAAGAAAGAGGATGCCATAAGTGATGGCGCAAATTTTGATTTTCCGTAATGTCTGTACCACTGCGCCTGTTTCCTGTGCAGTGCCGTTTGACTGGCATAAGAAACGATAGCCATAAAACAGTCCTGTGAAAAAGGGAACGGCGGAGAGGTAGATGGCAAGGAGTATGGGATAGAAATACTGTCGGTAAGGCTGTTTTATGGGGTCTGTGATGGCAAGATACAGGATACACCCACCGAATAGGGCGGCGCCCAATGCCAACAGAACCAGCAGGATTTTCAAAAGCCGATTTCTCAGATTGCCCATGTTCTCCCTTCTTTCCTGTGATTATTCCACGTTGGTGATGACCATAGCCGCGTCTTTGCTTTCCTGTGTGTAGGTGAATGTGATGGCGTCGCCTACGTTATATTCCTGCAGTTTGGATGCCACATTGCTGTCGGTGAACTGGTAAGCGTTGACAGTGCCGTCGGGCAGTGTCATTTCTGCTGTATGTCCATCGGAAAGTCCGTTGTAAACGGCATTCACTGTGATTTCATTGGAAGCCGTTTCGGAAGATGTGGTGCCGGAAGTCTGGCTGTCACCTTCGTTTTCTGTGGTTTCAATAGGTGTTACGCTGGCAACGCTGTAAAGGTACATAGGATCAGAGATGCCGTCAGCGTATGTGTTATTGGTCATGGTAACGGTCCAGGAACCGATGATGTCCTGATCTTCCATAAGGGAAACCAGATCTGCCTGTACAGTCACAACGCCGTCTTCTTCGCCTTTGAATGTCAGTTTGGTTTCTGCCAGACCGATGTCGCCTCTGCCAAAGGTGTAGGCGTCTGTGCTTTCATCATAAGTCACACGACCGGAAAGGCTGTCGGGCAGTTCCAGCAGGTCGTCATAGTCTGCAAAAAGGGCAATAGCCAATTCCTGAACGGCTTTGCTGGGCAGTGTGATGGAATCATCGGTCACTTCTGCCAGCTGATGTTCACTGCCATACTGTCCTGCGAAATACGCAAGGGATGTCCAGAAAAATTCAGGGTTCTGGGGGTCATATTCCATATTGTTTTCCAACATGCACCGCACCAGAGAGTCTACAGGCGCTGTCATGTCGTCAACGGCTTGTGCCTGCTGTTCAGCGGTCATTTCCTGTGTTTGTGGGGGTTCTTCGGTTTCTGTATTGGCGGTGCAGGCAGCGGTGCCCAGCATCAGCATGCAGACAACCAGAGAAGATGTCAGTCGTTTCATATGTATTCCTCCTTTGGAATCTATCACAAAATAACAATTGTCTTTATTTTATATTATCAGTATATACAATCATTATAAATAAAATATGACGAAAGTCTTTCTTTTTTTTGAATTTTCTAAAATTTGTTGACAGAAAAGTGTATGATTGCTATCATACAGTTAAGAAGTGTATGATAAGCATAGTACACTTGAAAGGAGGTGACAGACGGTGGTGAATTTTTCTGATCTGCAGCTGCATGATATGGAGCCGGTCTATGTGCAGATTGTGCGGCATTTGAAACGGGCAATTTTTCTGGGGGAAGCGGCTGTGGGAGAAAGCCTGCCTTCCAGAAGGGAACTGGCGGCGCAGCTTTGCATCAATCCTAACACAGCCCAGAAAGCTTTTCGGCTCATGGAGGAAGAAGGGCTCATACAGACGCCGAAAAACGCAGCCAGCACGGTTTTTTATGATGAAGAAACATTGGGCAGAATCCGGCAGGAGATGACGGGAGATCTGGTACGGCAATTTGTGGCAGAAGCCAAGGAAAACCGTCTGACGCTGGCAGAAGTGATGAAAATGGTAGAGGAAGCATGGCAGGAAAGAGGGGAAAATGTATGAAACAAACAGCATTGCTCAGCGGATATGTATTTCAGTGGAACATGAAAAAAGGAGGATGGGCAGTTTATGTCTTTTCCATTCTGGCAGGGGTCATCACTGCCGTTTATCGCGGGTACGCGGGAATGGCAGGAGAAACATCTCCTTATCTGGCAAAGGGATTTTTGCCCTATGAGCTCATCATCGACCAAAGTATGATTCCGCTTTTCTTTGGCATAGGACTTTTGGCGCTGCTGTTTTTGCAGTTTTTGCAGCTGCGGAAATACCAGCGGGAAGGCAAAGGGATTTATACCTTCCTGACATTGCCCATGAAAGGGACGCAGGTGGCAAATGCCTTTTTGCTTCAGTCTTTGGCAATGGTTTTTCTGTACTATGCTCTGTGGCTCATGGTCATTGTGGTCATGTATTTTCCCATGATGCATTGGATGGTAAGTCTGGCTGCAAAACAGGAATTTCTGATGAACGACGGCAGCATTTTGACAGGCATCGACGCCACACGGCACAATGGGCTGTTTCTGGCCTTTCTGCGCAGTGAGTTTTTGGGTATCATTTACAGCTTGGATTGGAAAAATATGATGTGTGCACTGTTCCTGCTGTTTTTTGCAGGTGTGTGGATTGTATCCGTCAGCATGCAGAGAGCCATTGGGCTGACAGGTATTTTTATCTGTGCTGCAGGGCTGATGATTCCTTTGGCGCTGTATTTGCAGGGACACAGTGCAGGGGAGATGAGCAATATTCTGCTGACTGGAAGCATCCTTCTTCTTGCTGTAGGTATTTGGCTCATTTTCCGATTGCAGGCGGATTTTCGGGAACCTCTTGCGAAATAGAAAGGAGGAAGTGCGATGAAAAAATGGATGGCATATCTTCCTTTGGGACTGCTTTGCGGTTCTTTGGTGGTAATCGGCGGTATCTGGGGAAGCGTCTGGAATCACACTTGGAGCGGACAGTTGGAATTGCGGCATCTGAAGGGGGATCAGAGCGCATTAGCAGATTTGAATATACAGTTTGGGATCACCGATGCGAGGCAGAGATGGAATTTTTCCATCAAGGATGGCGCTTTGCAGAAAGAATCCTTTACCCTGTCCTATGAAGAACCTGTTTATGGCTCTGGGGAAACCATAGGAAATTGGAAAGACGGCACCATGCAGGTGTGGAATGAGGATGTGACGTTTCAGCCTGCGGCAGACAGTAAAATAGAAAATCTGGATATGGTGGATTTGAGTCTGTTGAAGGAGGATGTTTACATTTCTCCAGAGCTTTATGACGATGAGGGAAATCTTCATGGCACCACCTGTATTTATGACAAAGGTCAGCTTGTACTGAATATGGACATGGAAGCGGTGCAGAAGAAAGGCAAGGCTTTTCGCAGTTGGTCATGCGAAATCCCTACCCATTTGCAGTATACACCGGAAAAACCATTGGCACATATTCAGATTGAAAATGAGAATCGCTCTATGACATATAGAAATTATGCGTGGAGTGGCATAGATGTTCTGAGTGTATGGTCTGAAAGTCAGGAAATGCTTTATGCCACAGTCAGAACAAATGCGGATTGCAGTGGGAGCATTGGACTGTATTGTCTGGGACCTCGTCAGGAGGAATCCTTCAAAGATGCCAATAGCACAACACATCCGGTAAAAAAAGAACCTGTTGCCACATTGGCAGAAATCCCTGTCAGCGAAAGTCGTTGGGTATTAGGACTGGAAGATGTAGGAGAAGGACTGCTGGTGTTCATCGGGGAGCCAGATAAGGTGACAGTGGAACTGTATGGCTACGACGGAACTCTTTTGGACAGCAATACAATGCCGTCAGAAGAACCTGTACACGAAATCGAGATACAGCAGACCAAATGGAAAGACGGCAGAGGCGTGTTTGTAGAAGGTTCCCAGAAAACAGGTGAAAATGAATACTATGTACATTTCTTCACTGGTTACTGGTTGGAAAATGGTACGGTGAAACCTGTTTATCAGGGACATGGCGAGTGGACGGCAGTGGGGAAGGAAAAGGTGCTGACCATGACCCGGACAATGGATGAATGGGATGGAAAGGCAGAGCCTATTCGAGGCAATACCATGAATGGCTTTAAGATTTCTGTCTATGATATCACGGAAGACCCTGCCGGTAAGGAAGTTTATTGTGGAGAGCTGGAAACAGACATAGATGAGGACTCATTGGAGTTCTTCAACTATTTCACCACAAAAGCGTACAAACAGAACGTGGAGCGTCAGACGCTGAAAAGCACCAGCAGCAGTCGTCAACTGGATGTGTTTTCTGTAACAGAGAGCGCGGGTGATTCTGTATGAGAAAATGGAAGATCTATTTTCCGCTGGTTTCTTTCTGCGGCAGTCTGCTGGTGATTTGTATCATCTGGGGAATTGTTCGTGGCAGTGTATGGAATGGACAAATGGAACTGAGGCATCTGGAGGGGGACGAGGGTGCCTTGGCGGACTTCACCCTAAAAGGAAAAATTGCTGATTCCCAGAATACATGGAATTTTTCCATAGAAGATGGCAAGCTGGAAAAAAACAGCTTTCATATGGGGTCAGGAACGGAAACGGCATATCACGTAGAACGAACAGTCGGTGCGTGGAAAGAAGGAGAGCTGAGTGTTTGGAGCAGTTATGGTACCTTCGTGCCTGCGGCAGACAGTCAGGTAGAAACCAAAGATACAGTGGATTTGACTGTGCTGAAAGGCAATACTCATTTTCCCAGCGATGCTTATCAAACAGACGGCACTTTGCATGGTACCACGACGGTTTTTGACAAAGGGCAGGCAGTATTTCAACTGGAGATACATGCCAGAGCCGATGGAGGCACCAAGTACAGACAGTGGAATTACGAGATTCCAACGAATTTGGTGTATACGCCGGATAAACCGCTGGCAGAAGTCTGTGTGAAAAACGGGAAGGACTACAGAGATACCCAAAGCAGTGAATTGTGGATAAGGGAAGCACCTGTGCTTGTATGGTCCAAGGAGCGGCAAATGCTTTACGGCACCATGACAACAAACAAATATTGCAGCGGCAGTATGGGGCTGTACTGTTTTGGCCCCAATCCGGCAGAGGATTATACATCCACTTCTGAAGAAGAACAGACAATGACAGAACCCTTTGCCACATTGGCAGAAATTCCCGTCAGCGAGAACCGTTTGGTTTTGGGGCTGGAAGATGTGAAGGAAGGGCTGCTTTTATTCATCGGGGAAGCCGATGGGCTTACCATGGAGCTTTACAGCTATGACGGTGTACTTTTGGACCGTGTGAAACAGCAAACAGAAGCGTCTGTTGATGAATTGCAGATACAGCAGACGGACTGGGAAGATGGCAGAGGAATCTATGTCATCGGAAGCCACGAAATAGATGATAATGCACATTATGTCCATTTGTTCGCTGGATATTGGGTGGAAGATGGCAAAATCACAGCTGTTTATCTGCCGGAAAGCAGTCATGGAGATGTGACTTATGGGGTAGTGGGGAAAGACCGCGTATTGACCGTCGGTTCCTTCCAAGAACTGTGGGATGGAAAGGCAGAGATGGAAGAAATATATACTTTGAACGCTCTGGAACTGCGTGTGTATGACGTCAGCGAAGATCCTGCCGGCAGAATGATTTACCATGGAAAGTTGGAAACGGATATTGATGAGGACGCGCTGGAAGTTCTCATGTCCTGTGAAACGGCAAAAGGAAGAAAAAGCATTCAGGAGCAGAATTCAAGGGGAACAACCGGATGGAGACGTTATCTGATGGTTGAGGATATTTCGGGCAAAGGAGGAGAAACAGTATGGGAAGAAGGTTCATGGTACCAATATTGATTGGGTGTTCTTTGCTGGTGTCTGTAGGAATGGTGGCTGGTATCTGGCAGATGCGGTATCGGGAAAATCTGTATCTGCAGGATATGGAAGGAGATCAGGCAGCGCTGGCGTCTTATACCGTAACAGGCGTACTGGATGATTTCTCCCATGAAATTGGGTTTTCGCTGAAACGGGGGGAATGGCAGACGGACTTTTCACCGGATACGGAAAATCTGCGCAACGAGGAGCCAGAAGAATGGCAAGTGGACCTACAAGAGGAAAACTGGTATTTCCAGCTGGATGATTATGCATGGGAAGATATACTGCCTTTGGAAGGAACGGAGATTCAGGCAACAGCAGGCAAACCGGATACCAGAGAAGAATTGGCGCAGGTACAGAAAGAATATGCCTATCCAGATAATATCTGGACGAACGGAGATGATTTTACATCTGGCAGTGTTACGTTCTGGAATGGGCAGTATGTGATGCGGCAGGAGGTCTACTTCAGCGAGAAACCGGGCAGTACCATAAATCCTACGTTCACACAGGATAAACAAGGGAATATTCTGGGGGAGGTGGAAGGATATGCCTGTCGAGGGCTTTGTATCCCCTTGTCATTAAATTGTTCTGGTAAGATTACCATGGAATGGATGCCCGCTGATGAAGCGGAAAGTGGTTATATCCATTATCAGGGAAGCAGCAGTCTGCATGATGGGTTTTGGATGGCAGATGACGCTGTGATAGGGGATAGGCTTTATCTGACATTTCCAACAGATATTCAGGACAGTGGGACCATGGGCATCTATGCCTTTGATTTGCAGGAGGTTTATGACAGCGGCAATCCCTATGTGACAAAAATGGTGACAGAGCCTTGTCTGGTATTTGGGGAAAGTGCTGTAGACCATCGGCATCAGGTGTTGGGGCTGGAACGTGTGGGAGACAAACTCCTGCTGATGAAACGAGCGGAAAATCAGGGCATTGTGGAACTGTATGACACCGAGGGGAATCTGCTGGACAAAGAGGAGATTTCTTTTGCCAGACCCTTTACCGGTGTAGAGGCAGAGGTTTCCGCTTGGGAAGATGGGGCTTCCCTGATTCTTTCCTGGAGTGGTCAATCAGATACCTATGGCAGCAATGCCATGGAGCATCACGGTTTTACCGTGGACGCAGCGGGACAAATGACACATCAGTTCCTGAAAGTGGGGTATCCCTGGATACAGGCAGTGCCGGGGAAAGGCAGTGTGCTGACAGTAGAGGAACCGATGATTCAGACACCAGAAACGGCTGTATTCTTTCCTAATGGCGGGCCTCAGCCTCAGCAGACATTTCTGACGGTATACGATGAGACCATGACAAAAATACTGTATCGTGGAGAGATTGTCACAGATGAAAATGATGATCTGAAAGGGATTTATGGTGCTTTTTCCACAAAAGAGGCTGGCAGGAAGCGGAATGTGATGGCGGCGGATACATGGGGCTATATGCTGCACAGACGATATTGGCAGGACTTAAAAATCACTTACGAGGGGGAAACGACATGATCGAAGGCAAACAAATCTTTTTTACATACGGATTTGCGGAAACAGACAAAAATCCTGTCTTGAATTATGTGGATTTAGAAATTCCAGATGGGCAGATTGTGGGGCTTTTTGGGGAGAACGGCGCCGGAAAGTCCACACTGCTGCGGCTTATGGCGGGACTTCTGGTGCAGAAGGATAGGGGCTGTCAGATTTTGCTGGATGGAAAACCTGCCACACAGGTAAGAGGAGAGATTGCCTGCATTTTTGAAGAAGGTACCTTCCTGCCGGATTTGACACCGAAACAGTATGGAGATTTTCTGGCGGATTTCTTCCCGAAGTTCGACAGAGCCTATTATGATAAGCTGACGGCATTTTTCAAACTGGAGGAAAAAGCGGCAAAGCATATGTCACGGGGGCAGAAAGCAAAGCTGGAAATTGCGGCAGGGCTTGCCAAGCGGACGAAATATATTTTCATGGATGAGCCTTTTCTGGGGAAAGACGCTCTGACAAGACAGGATTTTATGAAGATTCTTTCTGGCAGCCTGACAGGAGAGGAAACCCTCGTGCTGGTTACCCATGAATTGGAGGCTGTGGAAACATTTATTGACAGAGCCATTGTCGTTCACAAAGGAAAGCTGGCGGCGGACGTGGAAATGGACGACCTGCACCATGAAGGCAAAAATCTGATGGTACTGCTGAAAGAAACCGTTGGCTATGACGAAAATGCCTATCGTGATCTCTTTGCGGAGGAAGAATAGTTTTTCAAGGCATAAAAAGAGAGAAAAAGAGAGCGGAAAAAGCATCTGATAAACGGATTTTTTTCTGCTCTTTTTCTTTTTGGGGATACTTTTTGATGGCGGAGGCAAAAAAGGCAGAACCTTTGAAAAATTTTGGTATAAATGTGACGAAAAAATATTTCATATAATTTCTCTAGGATTTGCTGCCACCTTTATTGACATGGGTTTGGGGCTATGCTATACTTTTTGATGTTAGTTATGGTTTACTTTTTTAGATGAAGATAGATACGAGGTAGAAAATATGACATTGCATCAATTACCCATTGGACAGTCCGCCATCATCACCAAGGTGGGCGGCGAAGGGGAACTGCGCTACCGTTTTCTGGATATGGGGCTGATTCCCAAGACAAAAGTAACGGTGACAAAAGTGGCTCCCATGGGTGACCCCATCGAAATCAGGCTCAGAGGCTATACTTTGACCCTGCGTGTGGAGGACGCCAAAAACATTGAAATCACACAAGAGGGGGTTGACCTATGATTTTTGCGTTAGCAGGCAATCAGAACTGCGGGAAAACCACTCTTTTCAACCAGCTGACAGGCTCTAACCAGCACGTTGGCAACTTTCCCGGCGTAACTGTAGACCAGAAGGTTGGGCAGATGAAAAGCCAGCCGGACTGTTCTGTGGTGGACTTGCCGGGGATTTACTCTCTCAGACCTTACACAAACGAGGAAATCGTCACAAGAGATTTCCTGCTGAATGAAAAACCTGACGGCATCATCAACATCGTAGATGCCACCAATATTGAACGAAATCTGTACCTGACATTACAGCTCATGGAAATGCGGATTCCTATGGTTTTGGCGCTGAATATGATGGACGAAGTCCGCAACAACGGCGGTACCATCAACGTGGAAAAAATGTCCGAAGCCCTGGGCATTCCCGTTGTGCCCATCAGTGCTGCGAAAAACGAAGGTATCGAAGAACTGGTACAGGCGGCAGTCCGTGTGGCAAAGGAAAAGCGGACCACAAAGGTCATTGACTTCTGTAAACAGGGACCTGTCCACCGTTGTATCCATTCCGTTTGTCACCAGATTGAAGACCATGCGGAAAAAGCTGGCTTGTCCGTGCGTTTTTCCTGCTCCAAACTCATTGAAAACGATACACGTATCGTAGATATGCTGCAATTGAGCCAGAACGAATTGGAACTGGTGGAACACAGTATCATCGAAATGGAAGCAGAAGCGGGCATGGACAGAAATGCCGCGCTGGCAGGCATGCGCTATGATTTTATTGAAAGCGTTTGTGCCGATACAGTCATCAAATGCGAGGAAAGCAAAGAGCATATCCGCAGCGTGAAAATCGACAGCATTCTGACCCATCGGTATTTTGCCATCCCCATATTCATACTGGTGATGTTTCTGGTATTTTTCCTGACATTCAACGTCTTTGGGGCAGTCCTCAGCGATTTGCTGTCCCTGCTTATTGACGATATCACCGCATTGGTAGATAAAGGCTTGACGGCTTACGGCATCAACCCTGTGGTACATAGCCTGGTGATCGACGGTATCTTTGCCGGTGTGGGCAGCGTTCTCAGCTTCCTGCCTATCATCGTGGTGCTGTTCTTCTTCCTGTCTATTCTGGAAGATACAGGCTATATGGCAAGAATTGCCTTTGTTATGGATAAATTGCTCCGTAAGATTGGTCTTTCCGGCAGAAGTATCGTGCCTTTGCTGGTGGGCTTCGGCTGTACGGTGCCTGCGGTTATGGCAAGCCGTACCCTTTCTTCGGAACGTGACCGCCGCATGACCATCATGCTGACACCTTTTATGAGCTGTTCCGCAAAGATTCCCATTTACGCAGTCTTTGCAGCGGCTTTCTTCCCGCAATATGCGGCACTGGTGATGATTGGCATGTACCTGACAGGTATCATCATCGGCATCATTGTTGCGCTGATTTTTGACAGAACCGTATTCTGCGGCAAACCCATTCCTTTTGTTATGGAATTGCCGAACTATCGTTTCCCTTCCGCAAAAAGCGTATTGCTTTTGATGTGGGATAAGGCGAAAGACTTCTTACAGCGTGCTTTCACCATCATTTTCCTGGCGACGGTCATCATCTGGTTCCTCCAGAGCTTCGACAGCCGTCTGAATGTGGTGACAGACAGCGCGGACAGTATTCTGGCAGCCATTGGGCATCTGCTGGCACCTGTGTTTGCGCCTCTGGGCTTTGACGACTGGCGTATCCCTACAGCCCTCATCACTGGCTTTACAGCAAAAGAAGCCGTTATCAGTACATTGGGCGTATTGATGGGAACTTCCACAGCAGCATTGGGGACTGCCCTGCATAGCCTCTTTACCCCTGTTTCTGCCATCAGTTTTCTGGTATTCACACTGCTGTATACCCCTTGTGTGGCAGCCATTGCGGCAGTGAAACGGGAACTGGAATCCGGCTGGCTGGCACTGGGCGTTGTGATTTTGCAGTGCGTGGTAGCATGGCTGGCAGCCTTTGGCGTTTATCTGCTTTTGGGCTTATTTGTATAAAAGGAGGGGGATTATGAACCCTTTAGATTTTGTCATTTTGGCAGTGATTGCGGCAGCCATTGTCGGGGCACTTGTGGCAGTGAAAAAGCATAAGTGCGGCACCTGTCATGGCGACTGCGGCAGCTGCGGAAAATGCAGCAGAAAATAAGAAAATAGAGACAGACATGGTACAATGAACTGAACCCCATTTGTTAGACAGTATGATATACTGAATAACAAGTGGGGTGATTTTTATGCCAAAAGGAGTACCAAATAAACGATATACACCAGAATTCAAGAAAATGGTAATAGAAACTATGC
>NZ_JADCKK010000074.1:0-10872 GCF_014982935.1 Anaerotignum lactatifermentans
CATAGTTTCTATTACCATTTTCTTGAATTCTGGTGTATATCGTTTATTTGGTACTCCTTTTGGCATAAAAATCACCCCACTTGTTATTCAGTATATCATACTGTCTAACAAATGGGGTTCAGTTCATAATGAAAAATTCCAGCTTCTTTTATTTTTCTTTTGAAATAGTGCCGAAAGCACAGTCTTTTTTCCTGAAAATGGGATTTATTTTTCTGTTACGATCTGATAAATATGGTCTGCTTTCTGGGCAATGGATTCCGGCAGACTTGCCCCTGTCAAAATCATATCCATGGTATTGGGACGTTTTTCCATCATCTCCACCACTTCTTCTTCTGACAGATAGTTTTCTTCCACACATTCCAGAATACCATCCAACATCAGCATGTCACATTCACCTGTATCCAGAATTTTTTTCGTAAAGTTAAAGGCATTTCGGATTTCCGAAGCGATTTCCTTGCGAATTTCTTCTGTCATTTCCGTACCTTCCCGATCTTTTTCAAAATGGAAGATACGAAAATCCGGTTCCAGTTTTTCCAGCAATGCAATTTCCTGATTGTTATGATAATCCATGAACTGGATCATCACCACCCGCAGGTTTTCTCCAAGGGCGCGAACGCCTTTGCCAAGGGATACACTTGTTTTTCCTTTACCTGCACCATAATAAATTGCAATTTGTCCTGTTTTCACCATTGTTCACTCCTGTTATTTCGCCAAACCAGTCTGTGTTTCCTCTGTCGCATTTTCCTGCGGCGCATTTTCTTCTGTATGCAGAGATATTTTGGATACGGATACTTCATAAGCAATCCGTTCTTCCACCTGATCGCTGTTTTTCTTCTGATATACACGGCTCTGGATACGACCCCATACTTTCACGGCTGTACCCACTTCCAGTGAGGAAATATATCTCGCGTTTCGTCCCCAGGTAATACAGGGAATATAGTCTGACTTATTGTATGCACGGTTTACCGCAATCAATACATCCGAAATTTCTCTGCCAAAAGGTGTTTTCCGGTAAATAGGCGCTTTACAGATGAAACCATTGAGAATGATCTCATTTTCATTGTGCATCTGTTCTTCGTCCAATACCTGAATATCTCTGACAAAAATCGTCAGTACCAACCGACTGCGATTTCCAGTATAGTTATTGTAACTTCTCAGCTGACCTTTGATTTTTACATGCTTACCGCGCTGAATATCCTGATTCATCAGTAAACGTTCTGATACGGTAATCGGCAGAATATCTGCATTTTCACTGAGTCGTTCTGAAGAAATCTTGAATGTATAAAAGCCTTCACCATAAACTTCATGGCTGAATACGCCATCTTCTACTACAACACCCGTAATGACAACGGAATTGTTTTCAGGCAAACTGTTCATTTGCATTTTCTCCCCTTTTCTGTGCCGCAGCAACTGCTCACGCTCCGGCATTTGTTCTTCTGTAACTTACTTTATGCTTGAACAAAAGCCTTTAGAAGTTGAAACAGAAAAACATCTTGTTCCTAACTCATACTATCGTTTTGGATAAAACGATCTTTTCTTTTCTCATCCTTCTCCATCGGTGATGTGTTTTCCATTACGGAAAATAAAACCAATCTTCACACAATCGATTGCCACCACCATGGTATAGTCTTTTGTTTCATATATCATCGGTTCGCCGCCTTTTTTCACGATCACAGCGTCAATCTTCTTTCCTTCTGCTGTCCAATAAGAAAGAAAATGAAAATCTTCTTCTCCTTTAATCGCCCATTCCAGATCCAAAAGAGGTTTCAAAAAAAAATCTCCGTCACAGCCGAAATAATCAGCTACCCTCTTTCTGGACTGTTCAAAATCCAAAACAGGTTCTTTTCTTGCCATGTTCTTCCTCCGCAATTTTACTAAAGCTATCTGTTTCTATGGTACTGATAACCAACGGATTTGTCAATAACAACCGCATTTTTTGATGTTTTCACAAAATGAAAAAGTATTGATTTTCCAACAAAAAACCGTTTTTTTCGTCAAAAAAAATTTTTTACTCAATAGAAAATCCGATGAACGCAAATACATCGGATTTTCTTTTTTTCATTTTCTGTCCAATATGGGTTTCAAATATTTTCCGGTATAGGATTCCGGCACGCCGCATACTTCCTCCGGTGTACCGCAGGCAACGATGGTACCACCGCCGGTACCACCTTCCGGTCCCAAGTCGATGATATAATCCGCTGTTTTGATCACATCCAGATTATGCTCAATGACAACCACCGTATTGCCGCCTTCTGCCAGCCGCTGCAGGATATGCACCAGCTTATGGACATCCGCCATATGAAGCCCCGTAGTAGGTTCATCCAGAATATACATGGTGCGTCCTGTGCTTTTCTTGCTCAGTTCCGTTGCCAGTTTCACCCTCTGGGCTTCCCCGCCAGAAAGAGTTGTGGAAGACTGCCCCAACTGCACATAGGAAAGACCTACATCATAGAGTGTCTGCAATTTTGCTTTGATTCTGGGAATATTTTCGAAGAATTCCAAAGCTTCTTCCACCGTCATTTCCAGTACATCGGAAATGGTCTTGCCTTTATATTTCACTTCCAGCGTTTCCCGGTTGTACCGCTTGCCATGGCAAACCTCGCAGGGTACATAAATATCCGGCAGGAAGTGCATTTCAATCTTGATGATACCATCCCCGGCGCAGGCTTCACATCTGCCGCCTTTTACATTAAAGCTGAATCTGCCTTTCTGATACCCACGCATTTTTGCTTCCGTGGTCTGGGCAAATACATCGCGAATCATATCAAAAAGCCCCGTATAGGTTGCAGGATTGCTGCGAGGGGTACGTCCGATAGGAGACTGGTCAATATTGATGACTTTATCCAGCTGATTCTGTCCATTCATATCTTCATGGTTACCAGGACGGAGTTTTGCACGATTCAAATCTCTTGCCAATCGTTTATAGAGAATTTCATTGACCAGAGAGCTTTTACCGGAACCACTGACGCCTGTAACACAGGTGAAAATGCCAAGTGGAATATCCACATTGATTTGTTTCAGGTTATTTTCTGCCGCTCCCACAATATGAAGCATGGCTTCGGGATTAACAGGACGGCGTTTTTCCGGCACTTCGATTTTCTTTCTGCCGCTGAGGTAATCCCCCGTCAAAGATTCGGTACATGCCTTGATTTCTTCCACATCGCCGGTGCAGATGATATTGCCGCCGTCTTTTCCAGCACCGGGGCCTACATCCACAATGAAGTCTGCCGCATACATGGTATCTTCGTCATGTTCTACCACAATGAGGGAGTTTCCAATGTCCCGCAAGTGCTGCAATGTTTTCAGCAGTTTGTCATTATCCCGCTGATGGAGACCAATACTGGGTTCATCCAGAATATACACAACCCCTACCAGACCGGAGCCAATCTGTGTAGCAAGACGGATTCTCTGGGCTTCGCCGCCGGAAAGAGTGCCTGCTGCCCGGGACAATGTAAGATAATCCAGCCCAACATCCACCAGAAAACCAATACGAGCATGGATTTCTTTCAAAATCCGTTCCGCAATCATTTCATCTCTGCCGCTGAGCTGAAGGTTCTGGAAAAATTTCTGAATATCTGCCACAGACATTTCTGTAACCTGAGAAATATTTTTTCCGCCTACAGTAATGGCAAGAACCTCTGGACGCAGACGCATCCCATGGCATGAAGGACATTCGATATTCGTCATGTATTCCTCATATTCTCCACGCATAGTTTCGGATGTTTCGCTGTAACGCCGCTGCAAGTTAGGAATGATGCCTTCAAAGGCATAATCATAAGAACCTGTGCCACGGTAATTGGTGTAGGTAATCCGCAATTTTTTGCCGCCAGTGCCATAGAAAATAATCTTTTTGATTTCCTCCGGCAGTTCCCGGAAAGGTGTATCCAGAGAAAATCCGTATTCCTCCGCTAATGCATCAAAAAGAACTCTGGTCATGGTATCCTTACTGGAAATGGAGTTATACCCCGGTGCCACAATGGCGCCTCCAGCAATGGAAAGGCTGTCATTTGGCACAATGAGCTGTTCATCAAACTTCATCTGCATCCCCAGCCCGGTACAGGTAGGACATGCACCGCTGGGATTATTAAAGGAAAAGAGCCTGGGTTCAATTTCCATCAGATCAATGCCACAGTCAGGACAGGAGAAATTCTGGCTGAATACCAGTTCATCTTCCCCCTGATTCACATCCACCACCAATAGTCCCCCTGTCAGTGCAGTGACGGTTTCGATGGATTCTGTCAGACGTTTCTGGATGCCTTCTTTTACCACCAAACGGTCCACAATGATTTCGATGGTATGTTTCTTATTCTTTTCCAGTTTGATTTCTTCAGACAAATCGTAAATGATACCATCTACACGAACACGGACATAGCCGCTTTTTTTGGCGTCTTCCAGCAGCTTCACATGCTCCCCTTTTCTCCCACGGACAACAGGCGCAAGAAGCTGGATTTTTGTCCGTTCCGGCAGTTCCAGCACACGGTCTACAATCTGGTCAATGGTCTGCTTTTTGATTTCCTTGCCGCATTTGGGGCAATGGGGCACACCAATTCTGGCATAGAGCAGACGCAGATAGTCATAAATCTCCGTAACGGTACCAACCGTGGAACGGGGGTTATGGCTGGTTGTTTTCTGGTCGATGGAAATAGCGGGAGAAAGCCCATCAATCTGGTCAACATCAGGCTTTTCCATCTGACCCAAAAACTGTCTGGCATAAGAGGACAGAGATTCCACATATCTGCGCTGTCCTTCCGCGTAAAGGGTATCAAAGGCAAGGGAGCTTTTCCCGGAGCCGCTGACACCTGTAAAGACCACCAGTTTATCTCTGGGAATGGTCAAATCTATATTTTTCAGGTTGTGCTCTCTGGCACCCCTGATGACGATTTCGTTTTTCATATTCTCTCCTTTTTTCCTTATAAAAGGAAATGTATCATAAATCTTTTTCCATATATCTTTCTTCTGGTACAAAACCAATTTTCTGATACAAAGGCAGACCATCATCTGTGTAATGCAGACGCATTTTGGTCACGCCTCTCTCTTTGGCTTTTTCCAGTGCCATGCCCACCAGCTTTTCAGAAATGCCTTTCCTGCGGTAGGCTGGCTTTGTGTAAACATTGCGCAATTCTCCATATTTGCCGGAGGGGTTGTCCACCATAGGACAGGTTTCGTAAAAACAAACCATGCAGGCAGCCACCAGACTGCCTTCCTCCTCCGCTGCCAACAGAAGCAAATCTTCCGTTCCCATATGTTTACGCAAATAATTTTCTGTTATATTCTGAAAGTCTTTGGGTACATCTTGATAAGACAGCAGAAATTCCATACGCAGTTCCAGAAAACGTTCCAGATCTGCCAGATGCAATACTCGATAATTCATAGGGTTCCCCCTTTCGCATCTTACATGAGTTTTTTCAGTTCCAGAATTTTATCCCTCAGTTCCGCTGCCCGTTCAAATTGCAGTTCCATGGCAGCATGCTTCATTTCTTTATCCAAAGTCTGAATAAGTTTTTTCAGTTCTTTTTCGCTCATGGATTCCGGGTCTTTTTCCAGACCAAATTTCTGTTTTTCCGTTGCCGCTTTGGTAATCTGGATGACATCATGGACTTTCTTCACAATGGTCTGGGGCGTAATGCCGTGGGCTTCGTTGTACGCCTGCTGGATACCACGACGGCGGTTGGTTTCGTCGATGGCTTTCTGCATGCTTTCCGTCATCACATCGGCATACATGATAACACGACCTTCCGCGTTTCTGGCAGCACGACCAATGGTCTGAATGAGTGATGTTTCCGAACGAAGGAAGCCTTCTTTGTCCGCGTCCAAAATGGCAACCAGACTGACTTCGGGAATATCCAGCCCTTCTCGCAGCAGGTTGATGCCTACCAGCACATCAAACACATCCATACGCAAATCGCGAATAATTTCCAGTCGTTCCAGCGTATCAATATCGGAATGCAGGTAACGCACTCTCACACCGGCTTCTCTGAGGTAATCTGTCAGACGCTCCGCCATTTTCTTAGTCAGTGTGGTTACCAGAACCTTCTGTCCTTTTTCGGTAGTTTTCTGAACTTCTGAAAGAAGGTCGTCTATCTGCCCTGCAATGGGTCGCACGGAGATTTCCGGGTCTAACAGCCCTGTGGGGCGGATGATCTGTTCCACTGTCTGCTGGGAATGTTCCTTTTCGTACACAGAAGGTGTGGCAGAAACAAACAGCAGCTGATTGATTTTGCTTTCAAATTCCGCAAATTTCAAAGGACGGTTGTCCAAAGCGGAAGGCAGACGGAACCCGAAGTCCACCAGTGTGGTTTTTCTGGATCTGTCCCCTTCGTACATGGCACGAATCTGGGGAATGGAAACATGGGACTCATCGGCAATAATGAGAAAATCATCAGGGAAGAAGTCGATGAGCGTAAACGGCGTACTGCCTGCTTCTCTCAAGGATAAATGACGGGAATAGTTTTCAATACCTGTACAGAATCCCATTTCCTTCAGCATTTCAATATCATAATTGGTGCGCTGTGCCAAGCGCTGGGCTTCCAGCAGCTTGTCCTCCCTCTTCAGCTCTGCCAGACGTTCTTCCAGTTCTGCTTCGATACGGGCAATGGCCATCTGCATTTTTTCCGGCGAAGTCACATAGTGGGATGCTGGATAAATGGAAATATGATTTCTGGTACCAATGATTTCTCCTGTCACCACGTCGATTTCCGTGATGCGGTCGATTTCGTCGCCGAAAAATTCCACACGGACAGCATATTTCGAGGATGCCACAGGGAAAATTTCCACTACATCCCCGCGAACACGAAAGGTACCGCGCTCAAAATTCATATCATTTCTGTCATACTGCATTTCAATGAGGCTGTGCAGCACTTCATCCCTGTCTTTTTCCATACCGGGACGGAGAGAAAGCATCATGCCATAGTATTCTTCCGGGTCACCCAGACCATAGATACAGGATACGCTGGCAACAACAATAACATCCTGCCGTTCCACCAGTGCCGCTGTGGCAGAGTGGCGCAGTTTGTCGATTTCTTCATTGACTGCGGAATCTTTCTCAATATAGGTATCGGTGCTGGGCACATAGGCTTCCGGCTGATAGTAATCATAGTAAGAAACAAAATATTCCACCGCATTTTCTGGGAATATCTCTTTAAACTCGCTGTAAAGCTGTGCAGCAAGGGTTTTATTGTGTGCAATGACCAGTGTAGGCTTCTGTAATTTCTCTACAATATTCGCCATTGTAAAAGTCTTTCCAGAGCCTGTAACACCCTTTAAAGTCTGGAATTTCAAGCCTTTTTTAAATCCCTCGGCTATCTTTTCTATTGCCTGTGGCTGGTCGCCAGTAGGCTGAAATTTTGAATGTATTTTAAATGGTTTGTCCATGATACACCTCCGTTCGCACAAAGTGAAGTGATTACTGTCAGCCCATCATTCGTAAAGGCAGATATTCCGTTTTTGCCCAAAAAAGCCCTTTTACGAATTTTGGTCACTAAAATCAAAATTTTAAAACAGAATAACATTAAATAGCATTATATATCATCACATATAATTATTCAAAAAACAAGCTACTAAGAAGTATATCACAGTTAAATACTAAAGTATAGGGGAACAGCGAAAATATACAAACATTTGTTCTATTTCTGTTCCAATGTCGATGACAGAAATGTTTTCATTACTATCTTGTACTGCATCAAATTCTTCATAGGGTAATAAAGTTAATTCTTGTATGAATTGGTCTAATGCTTCAGTGTTGTCCGTAATCAGCTGAGCATTATCCCCATATACATCAACCGTAATTAACTCCTTTGCGTGCCCCATCAAATTTGATACTGCCTTAGGACTAAAATTCATTTTCAACAAAAGCGTACAATATGAACTTCTTAAATCATGCCATCTGATATTAGGTAAATTATTTTCTTCCAGTAATTTTTTAAAATATTTATAATGGAAGTCTTTACTTCTGGAATGACCATATGTGGAACAACATATATAGCCTTCATCTAAAAATTCTTTTTTTCTTTTGCTTTTATTCTTTTCATATATTTTTCGCTGTTCTAAAATAGCTTGAAACACATAATCAGGAATTTTTAAAGTTCGATAGCTGGATTGTGTTTTTAATCCTAGTTCTTGTTTTGTCAAAGTTTTTTTCTGATTTCTTCTATATTTACATCAAGGGGTTTTCCCAACTGTCTTTGAATAGTTAATGTTTGTTCAACAAAATCTATGTCTGAATACTTCAGACCTATTATTTCGCTTCTTCTAAGTCCCATCAACGCATTAAACAATACCTGTAAATAGATTGGTGTATTCTTACTGGCTTCTATTAAGGTATATAACTGTTCTAATGTAAGTGTCTTTTGCGAATTGATATTTCTTGTTCTATATGGTTTCGCTTTTATATGTTTAGGCAACGGAACATTTTCTGCTGGATTCGTAGATAGCATTTTTTTGCTTACGGCATATTTTAATGATATATTCATTACAGTTTTTACATTTCTGACTGAAGATGGAGATTTCAAAGCCGAAACTTTGTATAGATCTTGAACATCACCTTTACTTATATTGATCAGTTTTTTTGTTCCTAGCATAGGCAAGATATAATTATAAACTATATTTTTAAAAGAATTGTATGTATTACTGCTTCTTACTCTATTTTTAATATCATCTTCTAACCAATGAACATAGAAATCATTTACAGATATATCAGTATAAACAATATATGTCCCACTATATAAAGCCCCTATTGTTTTGTTCCGTTCTTCATTGGCTACCTTTTTTGTGAGAAAACCCGATTTTTGCTGTATTTTCTTAGTACCATCCAAGTAGTGAAGAACTATCCTAAATCCATATTTGTTTTTTATTTGAATTACATTGGTCACTTCCCAGTTAACGTATTTCTGTGCACCGGTATCATGTAGCATAAACATCATCCTTTTCATTAACAATCTGGTACAAATGATTGGTTCATAAATTCAATAATTTCTTTATCTCCATTCATTACATCACAGTAATATTCAAAAGTAGTATGAATAGATTCATGACCGAGTGCAGCCGAAATTTGAACAAGGGGTACTCCTTTTTCCATCAAAATCGTAGAATATATATGTCTTAGGCTATGTACACTGATTGGGGGCAAGCCATTCCTTTTGCAAATCTTTGTTAGTGCAATATTCATAGAAGCCATTGAATGTGGTTTTCCATTTTTCTGACAGCTGATATAATCATGGTCTTCATACTGATCCAGATAACTGTTTTTGCAGTATTCTACCCACCCTTTTCTTTTTACCAATTCATCTATTATAATTTGAGGAACTTTTAATGTTCTATAGCTGTTATTTGTTTTTGGAGCTTTTTCAACTTGTCTATATTCATCAACCAGTTTGTTACTTTTATTATCAATTAGTGGGTTATTTGAAAGCTGTCTTGAGATTTTAACAGAATGATTTTCTAAATCGAAGTCACCAAATTTTAAACCAAGTATTTCTCCTTTTCTTAACCCACAAAATATTCCTAATAAAATCTCTAAATACCATTCATTATACTTTGCAGCATTTAGTAACCGTTTTGTTTGTACTTTATCCAATACAAAAATATTAGCTTTTTTTCTTGGATATGTCTTTGATGCACTTACAGGGTTTCTATTCAAATAACCAGCTGATACAGCATCTTTTAATGCTATATTCAAAAGTTCTCTCGACTTGTTTCCAGCTGATGCAGAAATTGGGGCTATTTTTTCAATAGTTCATCTATATACTCCACACTAACAAACTTAATTTTGATATCAGTATCTAGAAACGGAAGTATATAACTATTTAAAACAAACTTTGATACCATTTGAGTTGTTGGCTCAATTCTTTTAGAAAAAATTTCATCGAACCAATAAAGTAGATAATTTTTTAATGTAATAGAATCATCTTGGTTTTGTGCTAACTGATATTTTCTTAAAGAAGATTGAAAATTCTTTTCATATTCTTTAAAACTTTTTTCAGCAGCAGTTTTTGTTTTGAAACCTCCCTTTTTGCTATATTTCACTGTTCCATCTTCATTTAAAACTTTAGTTCTGTGATACCAAGAACCATTTTCATAAAACGCACATCCATTTTTTTGATCCATAGATATTCCTCCTTATTTAAGGATTATCAAGCCACTCATCAAAAGATTTTTTTGGAACACGATATAATTTACCTATTTTAATAACTTTAAATGGGGCTTGATCTTCATAAACTTTTTCCAAAAAAACATAGGTCATGCTCCTTCCAATTCCAAGTATTCTTTGTATATCAGAAGCATCATATACCATTTTTTCAGATGTATCATTCATTTATGTATCATCTCCCGCGCGCAGAAATGATTCTGCAATTATTTTATCTAAACTCGAAATACTTTCCAAATGTGCAAAAATATAAATTGCATACTTGACATTTTATATTTTAACTATAACAAGCGAACGATTTTCATCCATAGGTCTGCAAATAGCAGCCTGTCCCCTTCAGACGACCTGTCCCCATTGCTTGCGACGGTTTTATCACGCTCGGACTGTGGCTAAACAGAAGTATCATTATTATGTTATCCGCCTGTCTACCATATTTAGTTTTCAAGGTTCTCAAATCGCTTTAAAAAATATTATGTATTGTTCAATTTTTACATGGATCAAATTTCATAACGGCTGCAATCAAACTTGTTTCCAACATTTTTTTAACAGTTTCATCAATTTGTTCTGTATAATCACCATCCTCTGTCGAAACAAGACGCAGGGAGTGGATCTATATTAAAAAAGTGGACACATAAAGTAACTATCTATTACAATAAAGTAGACACCAAAAGGAGGTATTTACATGTCAACAAACAGCAAAGGTATTCGCTATGACGAAGACTTCAAAAGAA
>NZ_JADCKK010000075.1:0-10595 GCF_014982935.1 Anaerotignum lactatifermentans
TATAATAACCATCGAATCAAAGCAAAGTTAAAGGGCTTGCCACCTGCAATTTACAGACAACAAGCCCTTCTGGCTTCTTAAACAATTTTAATTTGAAAATATTGTCTAACTTTTTGGGTTCAGTTCAGGAAAACGAGGTCTGATTTTTTTATATTTTATGCTTCACATTCCACAGGAATGAAGGAGAATGTTCCCACGTCAAACAGACCCATATCTGTCAGTTTGATTTCGGGGATAACCGCCAAAGACATGAAGCAAAGTGTCATAACAGGTTCTACGTCCCCTGCTACGCCCAATTCGCTGTATGCTTTGTCATGAATGTCGATAAGTTTCTGTTTTACCCATTCGCCGCTCTGATCGCTCATGAGCCCTGCAATGGGCATAGGCATACTTTCGATGACTTCGCCGTTTTTCACCAGAACGATACCGCCGTTCTGTTCTTTCAGTTTTTCTACGGCAAATGCCATTTCTTCATCGCTGACACCTGTCACGATGATGTTATGAGAGTCATGGGCAATGGACAGCGCCACTGCGCCTTCTTTGATGCCATAGCCTTTCAGGAAGCCACATGCCACATTACCTGTCATCTGATGACGTTCCACAACGGCAACTTTTACGATGTCGTTGTCAGGAGAGAACACAAATTCACCGTTTTCCACAGGAATATGGGCTGTTTCTTTCTTTGTCACAACACCGCCGGGCTGAATAGTGATCACATGGACATGATCGGATTTCAGATGCATTTTGAATTTATCCACAGAGAAATCTTTCAGATGCACGCTGTTGCGTACAGTGGAAATATCGTGGGTTTTGAATTCCGGCAGATATTTGCCTTCTTCTGCCACCAGTTCCCCGCGAATCCAAACTTTATGCACATGGAACTGTTCCAGATCATCCAACAGTACAACGTCCGCACGATAGCCGGGAGCGATGGCGCCTCTGTCATACAGTCTGAAACACTCTGCCGCATTCAGTGTTGCCATACGGATGGCTGTCATGGCATCAATGCCTTCTTCTACGCACATGCGCAAGTGGTTGTCCAAGTGACCTTCCTGCAGGATGGTTTTAGGCTGTCTATCGTCGGAGCACAGCAGACATCTGCGGCTGTTTTCCGGTGTCACGCCTTTGAGCAGTCTGCGCAGGTCATGGCAGGCAGAGCCTTCACGCAGCAGGATATACATACCCAGACTCAGACGTTCTTTCATATCTTCCACGGTAGCGCATTCATGGTCGCCCTGGATTCTTGCACTGGCATAAGCGGTCAGGTTTTTGCCTGTCAGACCGGGAGAATGACCGTCGATGAGTTTTCCTGCGTTTTTCGCAACCATCAGTTTATCTAGTGTATCATCATCGGCATTGAAAACGCCGGGGAAATTCATGAATTCGCCCAGACCCAGGATATTTTCCCGTTCAATGGGTTCTTCCATTTTATCTGCGCCCAGCACCAGACCAGCATGTTCAAAAGGTGTGGCAGGCACGCAGGAAGGCAGCATATATTTTACATCCATTTTGGTGTTCTTTGCCGCTTCCATCATGTAGTCCAGTGCCTGAATGCCCATAACGTTTACGATTTCATGAGGGTCTGCGATGATGGTGCAGCCGCCATGAGGCACCAGCAGTCTGCCCAGTTCTTCGGGGCTTACATAAGAGGATTCAATATGGATATGGCTGTCGATGAAGCCGGGAGCGGCATATCTGCCGCCGGCATCCACTTCCACTTTCCCCTGATACTGCCCAACGCCTGCGATCTGGTCGCCGGAAATGGCAATATCACCTTCCTGAATTTCACCAGTAAATACGTTTACCACTTTACAGTTCTTGATTACAACATCCGCTTCCACAGCGCCTTTTGCTGTGAGGATCAGTTTTCTCAGTTCTTCTTTCTTCATGGCAACCCCTTCTCTCATTCTTCTACCAGTTCCAAAACGGGATCATAGGTGGTCAATGCGCAGTAATCCACAGGGCCAACGTCTGTCAGAGCGTAGTCAGGGATTGCTGTGATGGGCAGGAAGAACATGTACATCATAGGATTAGGCAGGTCGGAGCCGATTCTTCTTGCCGCTTCGTCGATTTTCTTTTCCAGCTCTGCGATTACTTCAGGTTCTTCGTCGCTAACGATGCCGCCTACAGGCAGAGGCAGGAATTCGATCACTTTGCCGTTTTCTACAACGACCTGACCACCGCCTTGTTCAATCAGATGATTGACTGCGATGGACATGTCTTCTGCGCTGGAACCCATAACAACCAGGTTGTTGTCGTCAGGTGCGCAGGTAGAAGCCATAGCGCCGTTTTTCAGTTTCCAGCCGGAGCAGAATGCCAGAGATTTGTTGCCGTTTTTGCCGAATCTTTCCAGAACAGAAACCATGATAGCATCCTGCTGGGTATCAGGCTGGATGACGCCGTTTACAACTTTCAGTTCTACATCGCGTCTCTTACGAACGAAGGGACCTTTTACATCCATAGACAGCACTTTTGCTTTGCCGTTCTGGATGGGCACTTTGTATTCGAAATCTTCTTTTGTTGTCATTTTGCATTTGAGCTGACCTTTAAAGATAGGGCTTCTTGCAGGCGCTTTCAGTTCATAGGAAATGTGATGGTTTTCCGCTACCATCTGACCGTTTGTCATAACTTTTGCAACGGTGAATTCTTCCAGATTATCTACAAACAGGATGTCCGCGATTCTGCCAGGGCAGATGGAACCTACCAGATGGTCGATGCGGTATGCTTCCGCGCTGTTGATGGTTGCCATCTGGATGGCTGTCATGGGATCAACGCCAGCCTGGATTGCCAGACGTACCACATGATCCAGATGACCTTTGCTCAGGATGTCTGTTGCTGTTACGTCGTCTGTGCAGAAGCTTACACGACGAGCAAAAGCAGGGTTCACTTCTGTCACCGCACGGATGTTTTCTGCCAGGAAGTGTGTTACACAGGATTCACGGATAAGCATGTGCATACCTTTCCGCATTTTTTCCACTACTTCTTCGTGATCATAGCTTTCGTGATCCAGACGCACGCCGCTGCACAGGTAGCCATTCAGTTTTGTGCCTCTTGCCATAGGTGCGCAGCCAAATACGGGCAGATTGTTTTTGTATGCTTCTGCAATAGCGCCCAGTGTGTCTTCGTCTTCTTCCTGTACGAATTCAGTAACTGTTTCCCATACGCCGTAGCATTCAGGCCATTTCTGTACCATTTCATGAACATCTTTGTTGAAGTTGAAAGATACAGTAGACTGAGGAACGGTATAAGGTGTTTTATAAGGAGCGCCCCAGAACACTTTCAAAGGACTCTGTTTGATTTCTGCGAAAATTTCCTGCAGACCTTCCAGATTGGATACGGAAATGTATTCATCCAGACCGGAAATCATGCTGGTGGTACCGTGAGGCACAACTGCTTTTGCATAGCTTGTGATGCTCAGTTTGCTGCATTCGCTGTGGATATGACCGTCAATCAGACCGGGTACTAGATATTTGCCTGTTGCGTCGATAACTTCTGTATCAGGACCGATATAAGGTTCCACATCACCCACTGCCGCAATCATATCTTTATAGACAGCAATATCCGCGGGATAAATTTCGCTGGACATAACGTTTACCAGCATACCGCCGCGAATTACCTTTTCTGCGGGGATTTTTGCGCTGCCGGCACGAATTCTTTCCTTCAAAGTTGCCACTGTTCTTTCCATGTTTGTCTCCTTTCTGCTGCTCACACCATCTTTGCCTTTTGGAATCATGCCCATAAACAAAAAAAGCCTGGTTCCAATAACCAGGTTTCCCGTCCCGAATGCTTTTTAGAAGCCAGTATTGGAGTTATTTTATGACATCACCCCAATAGAATTTCGTTACACATGATTCACTTTGCAATCATCGTATCATAATTTGCCGAAATGTTCAAGACAAAGAATCAAATTTCCCTATGTTTTCCTTAACGTACAGAAAAAAACGGTATCCCAGCAAAAACAAGGCTTTCGCCTATTGTTTCCCCATTCATTCTTTGCTAAAATAAAAAGATATGACATATGGAATCTATATTGTTTAAAGGATAGAGGCGTTTTTTATGAATAAGATCAAACTCATTGCCTCCGATCTGGACGGCACATTACTGACAAGTCAAAAAGAAATCACACCACGTCTGCAAAAGGCGCTGACTTCCATTCATGAAATGGGCATTTTTTTTGTGCCCTCCACAGGCAGACCTTTTGCCGCACTGCCCACATGCGTCAAAGCACTGCCCTTTCTGAAGTATGTCATCACCAGCAACGGCGCGGCAGTTTATGACGCGGAACAAAAACAGAATCTTTTTCAGAGCCTTCTCTCAGCGGAAGCCGTGGAAAAGACCGTAAAAACCGTAAAGGGACTTCCCATACTGACGGAGTTTTTTATTGACGGGAAGGCGTATATTTCTCAGGATGCATACGACAACCTTTCCCGTTATCACCTGACGGATACCCACATGAAATATACCCGTGCCACCAGAATTCCCCTCTCTGACTTCTGGGGCGCGCTGGAAAAACAGAAGGATATTCTGGAAAACATCAATCTTGTTTTCAGCGATATGAAGCTGAAAGACCATATCTGGCAGACATTAAAGGAAACGGGGCTGGCTTCCGTCACAGCTTCCTCCGAAAAGAACATTGAAGTCACCAGCCTCATGGCAACCAAAGCCCATGCCCTCTCCCACCTTTGCGGCATTCTGGACATCCCCCGGGGAAACGTCCTTGCCCTTGGGGACAGGGATAACGACCTGCCCATGCTGGAATTTGCCGGCACCGGCGTTGCCATGGAAAACGGCGAAGACCATATCAAAAAAGTCGCTGATTTCGTCACCAAAAGCTGTGATGATTTTGGCGCAGCCATTGTATTAGAACAGATTATCGAAAAAGGAGAACTTTCATGAGCATTTTGAATGTAGAAAAACTGAGCCACGGCTTCGGCGACAGAGCCATTTTCACAGACGTTTCTTTCCGCCTGCTTAAAGGGGAACATGTTGGCTTTGTCGGCGCCAACGGCGAAGGAAAATCCACATTTATGAATATCATCACCGGCAAACTTATGCCCGACGAAGGAAAAATCGAATGGTCCAAGAACGTCCGCGTTGGCTATCTGGATCAGCACGCCGTACTGGAAAAAGGTCAGACCATCCGGGATGTGCTCCAGTCCGCCTTTGCCTTTCTCTTCGATCTGGAAGCCCAGATGAACGGCTATTATGCGGAAATGGCAGAAGCCGACGAAGAACGGATGAATTTCCTGATGGAAGAAACAGGCAGCATTCAGGAATTGCTGGAACATCATGACTTCTATATCATTGATTCCAAAGTGGAAGAAATCGGTCGTGCATTGGGTCTGACAGACATCGGTCTGGACAAAGACGTGACAGAGCTTTCCGGCGGTCAGCGCACCAAAGTCCTCATGGGCAAACTGTTGTTGGAAAAACCGGACATCCTTCTGCTGGACGAACCAACCAACTATCTGGATGAAAACCACATCGAATGGCTGAAGCGGTATCTCATCGACTACGAAAACGCCTTCATCCTCATTTCCCACGACATTCCTTTCCTCAACAGCGTGGTAAACCTCATTTACCATGTGGAAAACGCGGAACTGAACCGCTATGTAGGCAACTACGAAAAATTCCAGGAAGTGTATGAAATGAAAAAAGCCCAGTTGGAAGCGGCTTACCGGAAACAGCAGCAGGAAATCGAAGACCTGAAAGACTTCGTTGCCAGAAACAAAGCCCGTGTTGCCACCAGAAACATGGCAATGAGCCGCCAGAAAAAACTGGATAAAATGGATGTCATCGAACTGGCAAAGGAAAAACCCAAGCCGGAATTCAACTTCAAAGAAGCTCGTGCTTCCGGCAGATATATCTTCCAGACAGAAGACCTTGTCATTGGCTATGACAAGCCCCTTTCCCGTCCTCTCACCCTTTCCATGGAACGTGGACAGAAAATCGCTCTAGTAGGCGCCAACGGTATTGGGAAAACCACTCTGCTCAAATCTATCATTGGGGAAATACCTCCCATCAGCGGCAAAACCACTCTGGGGGATTATCTCTATCCCGGCTATTTTGAGCAGGAAAAGAAATACACCGATAACGTGACCTGCATCGACGAAATCTGGAAGGAATTCCCCTCCTACACCCAGTATGAAGTCCGTTCCGCTCTGGCAAAATGCGGCTTGACCACCAAACATATTGAAAGCATGGTAAAAGTCCTCAGCGGCGGCGAGCAGGCCAAAGTCCGTCTGTGCAAACTCATCAACAACGAAACAAACGTATTGCTGCTGGACGAACCTACCAACCACTTGGACGTGGACGCAAAAGAAGAACTGAAACGTGCCCTGAAAGCATACAAAGGCAGTATCCTGCTGATCTGTCACGAACCTGAATTTTATCAGGATGTGGTAACAGAAGTCTGGAACTGCGAAGACTGGACGACCGTTCAGCTTTGATAGAAATTTTATCCACCAGAAAACCCCCTTTCCAATTTCTTGGCAAAGGGGTTTTTGTTATTTATATTGAAATGATTTACATGCTTTCTTTCAGAATTTCCATGATTTCATCTTCTGTCAGCACTTTATAACCGCCGTCCAGAATGAAAGTGCCTTTGACGATGCCGGGCAGCATGTCTTCTGTAACACCCAGTTCACGGATATTCATAACCAGACCCAGTTCCCGCATCCAGCTTTCCATGGCTTTCAGACCTTCGTCAGCGATTTCTTCATCGGTTTTGCCTGCTGGATTCACATCCCATACATTCATGGCAAAGCGTTTGAATTTCTGCAGACCATAAGGGCAGATGGCACGATAATAAGGAATGGAAACGGCAGACAATGTCATACCATGGGTAGCATCTGTATAAGCGCCAATGGACTGCCCAATCATGTGTACCATCCAGTCGGTGGTTTTGCCCATATCCAACAGTGTATTCAGCGCCCATGTTGCTGTCCACATGATATTGCTGCGGGCTTCATAGTTTTCAGGGTCTTTGACGGCAATGCGGCTGCTGTGAATCAAAGAACGCATCAAGCCTTCGGCGATATAATCGGTGGTGTTGTCATCATCGCCGGAGAAATACTGTTCTGTGATATGGTTCATGATATCGTAAATGCCAGACACCATCTGCCATTTGGGCAGTGTGTAAGTCAGTTTCGGGTTCAGGATGGCAAACTTGGGGAATACATTATCTCCAAAGACATGCCCAATTTTCAATTTCTGTTCATGGTTGGTGATAACAGAGCCGCCGTTCATTTCAGAGCCGGTTCCCACCATTGTCAGCACACATCCCACAGGAATGATACGGTTATCCACATCTTCCATCCGCAGATAATACTTATCCCAAGGGTCTTCTTCACACCATGTGGAAACAGAAACGGCTTTGGCATAGTCGCAGACAGAACCGCCGCCTACAGCCAGAAGCAGGTCTACATCATTTTCTTTTGCTTTTTGACAGCCGTCGTATACTTTTTCGATTGTTGGGTTGGGCATGACGCCGCCGTCTTCCACAATGGTTTTTCCGCATGCGATGAGGATTTCGATAATCTGGTCATACAATCCGCTTTTTTTGATGGAACCGCCGCCGTAAATCAACTGTACAGTATCGCCGTATTTCTGTAATTCTGCTTCCAGATTCTGCAAAGCATCTTCCCCAAAATACAGCTTTGTAGGGTTGCTATAATAGAAATTTCCTAACATCTTCTATTCCTCCTTATTTCTCTACATTTCCGATAACTCTTGCAGGCACGCCGCCCACAATGGTATTTGCCGCTACATCTTTGGAAACCACCGCGCCTGCCGCTACAATGGCACCATCACCAATGGTCACCCCTGGCAGAACGGTTGCGTTGGCGCCAATCCACACATTTTTTCCAATATGGATGGCTGCGGGATGCATATTTCCTCTTTTTTCCGGATTTTTATCATGGTTCAGTGTTGCCAAAACCACGTTATGTCCCAGCAGGGTGCCGTCGCCGATGGTGATGCCGCCCTGATCCTGCATTCTGCATCCGCTGTTGAAAAATACGTTTTTCCCAATGGTCAGATTCTTTCCGCAGTCTGTATAGAAAGGCGGAAAAACTGCAAAATTCTCCCCAACGGTTTTTCCTGTCAATTTGCAGAACAATTCTGTGATTTCTTCCGGCGTATGGTAAGCATTGTTGAGCTTTGCAGTGATTTTCAGGGCTTCCTGTGCCAGCACATGCATACACTGATGCACGTCGGAACCAGCCACAACTTCTTTTCCGCTGTCCATAACTGCCAGAAATTCTTCCAGTGACAAAGGCATATTTTCCAGAGAGCTGCCGAAAGCAAAGAGTTCTTTCCGCAGGGCTTCCGACTGATTCTGCAGGTCATAGGCTTTAAAAATCCCCATGTTTTCCAGTCCCAAATACTGGATAAAGGAATTTTCGTAAGCATAAATGGCACCGTCGTATACGCTGTCACTGCCAGAAGACAGGAACAATGCGGCTTTTCTCAATTTTTTCGGTTTATCCAGCGCATAGATTCGATTGATGGCACACTGTAACTGCCCACTAAATCCATGATAATACACCGGCGACGCCAATACAATCATTTCCGCTTCTTTTAATAAAGGATAAATTTCCTGCATGTCATCCTGCTGGATGCAGCTGCCGTTTCCTTTTGTATGACAGTATTCACAAGCCAAACAGCCATTAATATTCTTTTCGCAAACAGAAATCACATCCACATGATGTCCCTGCTGTTTTGCCCCATCCAGAAAGGCATCAATCATAAAGGCTGTATTCCCGTGTTTCCGCGGGCTGCCGTTCAATACCAGAATATTCATTGTTTATTCCACTCCCATCTGAAAAGTCACTTCCACTGCCCCACTGCCTACGGCTTCTGCCAAACCGACAGGGTCATCTACCTTGCCCAAAGGCGTATAACCATAGCTTGTAGCAAAATCTTCATAAAACAGCACCAGACAATCTGAACCGTAAAGCATCAGATCACCTGTGTGAATCTGCCCCGGATATACCCGATCTGTGGGCAGGGATTGTGAAAGATAAGTATATTTTTCATTGCCATTGAGTTCTTCCATAGAAACTGTCATGGGCAGCATTTCTTTCAGAGATTTTGTCGTTTCATTCTCATAAAGGGAAACATTATAAGTTTTCTGTCCGATCACAATCTGCATCTTTTCCATCTGCACTTCCTCCTCCATAACTGTCTGTTCCGGTGCTTCTGCCGTTGTCCTTTCATCTGGAATATTCATGGAAATCCACAAACTAGGCACCAGGGCACACATCAAAATAGCCGTAAAACAAAATACTTTTATGGTTCGCTTTCTTTTCATAGCTTTCCCCCCATTCATCATACTTTTTGCAGCCTGCACTTCCTTAGCATCATTATATCCGCTTCCAGTTCAAAGAACAAATACTTATATCAAATACATTGTTATGCTTTTCAGGCATAACAAAACATGTTATAATTCCAAGTAAAAAAGGAGGTCTTGCCCTTGGAACTTCGTGTACTGCAATATTTTCTCACGGTTGCCAGAGAACAGAGCATTTCTGCCGCCGCCCAAGCGCTCCATTTGTCCCAGCCCACACTGTCAAGACAGCTGAAAGAAATGGAAGAGGAATTAGGGAAAACATTATTCCTGCGAGGCAACCGAAAAATCACCCTCACAGAAGAAGGGATGATTCTGCGGAAACGCGCCCAGGAAGTCATGGAGCTGCTGGAAAAAGCACAGGAAGAAATCGCCTGTTCCACAGAAATCATTGCCGGTAATATCCACATTGGCGCCGGAGAAACAGAAGGCATCCGCCCTTTGATTCAGGCAGCCCATACCCTGCAAAAACAATACCCGTTGGTACATTTCCACATTGTCAGCGGCGACAAGACTACCGTTCTGGAAGAACTGGATCATGGGCTCATTGACTTTGCCCTGATATTCGGGGAGATTGACACATCTCGCTATGATTTTCTCCCTCTGCCTGCAGTGGATACTTTTGGCGTACTGATGCCAAAAGACGCGCCCCTTGCCCAAAAGACTGTTATCGCTCCACAGGATCTTTTGCCCCATCCTCTCATCACTTCCAGACAGATGCTCCGGGACGATCATCTGGCGCATATTTTCGGAAATGATGCCAAAAACCTCACCATTGCCGGCACTTATAACCTGCTGTTCAATGGTTCCATCATGGTGGAAGAAGACATGGGATACGCCATCTGTTTTGACAATATCATTCACATCAGCGAGGACAGTTCTCTCTGCTTCCGTCCTCTTTCCGTGCAGGTTTCGCCGCAAATGCAGCTGATCTGGAAAAAATATCAGACATTTACAAAGGCTTCACAAAAATTTCTGGAAACCCTGCGGACATTTCTGTCCCTTTAATAACATACAAAAAGGCCTTCTGATAGTGAACTGCTCCAGTAAAAACGGACAATGACAAAAAGCCCCCTTATGTAGGATAATAGAACTACATAAGGGGGTCTCGCTATGTCCGAAAAAAAGGAATGAAAAAGTATCCAGCGGGGATACGAGAGGAAGTTGTATCACGAATCAGAGCAGGAGAAAGTCAGCGTGCTTTAAGTCAAGAGTATGGGATTAGTCGATGGGCAATTCACTGCTG
>NZ_JADCKK010000076.1:0-10525 GCF_014982935.1 Anaerotignum lactatifermentans
TGCCCATCATTTCCCGAAGGGCAGCTTTTTGTGGTGTATCTTTTTTTCTTGCCATAAAATAAACCTCCAAACTGGTAAGTTTATCTTACATCAGTTTGAAGGTTTACACAAACTTTGGGATACTCCCAAACAAGTGGAGTGCTTCATTTCAAAGCATTCCACCCAGTCTTATCATAGAAGAATCTTATTTACAGACTTTTCTTCATACCCTCACATGATTTAGAAACAAATCAAAAAAATCTTTCGTTTGTATCTGAATAGTTTTTTACATATGAAAGCATTCGATACAGACTTTATCTTAATTTAATTAGAGATTCTAAGCTATTCTGTTTTATTCTGTTCTTCAGAAGGCTGTCTTGGGGCTTTGGGTTTACTAGTTTTTTCCATTCTCTCACCTTCTTCAATATACTCACGGACATCTGTCGGCACCAATTTTCGATACAACCGGTTCAGTGTTTCATTCAGTTCTTGCTCCAAAGATATTTCCTTTTTCGCCGCATATCTCTTTAATGCTTGGTACTTGCTGGTTTCAAACTTCACTTGTACTACAGAAAGTTTCATAATGCTCACCTCTTTTTTAATAACAATTCAACATAGATTTCTTCACTAATATCTAATTATCAAATTTTAAAATTGTCTAATCATCTAATGCCTTCTATTTGCTCTCTAAATAAATTATTTGTTACACTAATTCATTCTCTATTAAATTTATCCCTTTAATATAAAAAGGTAAGCATTTTGCCTACCTTTTTATAAGTAATATATATTTTTAAATTATTAAGTATCTTTTTTTCCACTCATTCTCATATGCAATCGTATTTTCTTCTATGTTTGCATAATCGAATTCTGTCCGCATATTTCCAGCCTCATCAACCACCATCGTTAGTACATTCCATCTATTTTCAGATGTTTTCTTGTTTCTTTCAACCGATAGTATACCATCAATTTTCATAAATGCTTTTATCAAATTCATCCTATCTATGTTTTTAATACTAAAACAATCCAAATATTTGTTATTATCTGGCTTAATATAAAACTTCATACTATAGCTGCCCTTTGTATAAGCTATGTACAAAACAAATTTTCTCCATTTGTTTGGAAGAAAATCTTGGAGTTCACCAAAAATCTCTTGAAACATTTTCTTTTCCATTTTTTAAGCCTCCTGTGTATCATTAGGAAAAATCCTAATGCTTTCTACATTGTCGATACTATAGGTTACAACCAAAGCAGATGGACGTCTTGATCCCTCCTCGTACATTGGTTCGATTTTTAAATATACTTCTTTTCCATTCTTTATTTCATTCGCCAACTCATTTTCAAATTTTTTGTAATCTCCACGATTTATTTTAGCATCTTGTGGAATCATATTTTCCATACCATTTGAACCATTGAATCGATCACCAATGAGATGTCCTCTATCATCACCTTCTCTCTCATCGCCTTTACTAATTATCTCAATAGAATCTTTTATTGGCAGTCTTTCTTCCCGTTCCTTAATATATAACTTCCCTTCAACTGAAACTATACGTCCAAAATCATCCGTTTGATATTGATACCCATTTATTTCATAAGAATTATTTGAAACTAAATTATCGCCTATCCGATATATCCTATTATTATCATCTTTTTCAGCCACGTCACACTTCTCAGAAACTTCTTTTTCTTCAATGAATAGATTGTTGATAAAATCTTTCGCTTCTTGAATTGAAACTTCTCCTTCTGGTTTTATTTCCCTATACCCTTCTAAAGTCGTAGATTTTGATTCTTCAATCTCATTGTTTCTTGAAATTTCATCCATTAAAATATACCTCCATTCGATTTATAATACTCCATAAATCTACAGCATATGTCATTATAAGATGAGTCTCTTTCTGCTTGTTCATATACGATCAAAGCAAGAACTAAATTAATTTGCTTGTTACTATATCCTTTTATAGATGGATTGAGGATATCAATGACCTTATTTGACCAAGCTAAAAAATCATTACAATTCCTAGAGATTTTAATAGCATTTCCTGCCTTAAGAAAATCAAAAATAAGTGGACGCAATTTTTCAATCTCTTTTTCTTTTTCTGTCGTTATATAATCAATAAATTCACATTTCACAATTGTATCTATATTCGAATGGATAATTCTATCTCTAAGTTTTTGGATATCGACTCTATCGCCTTTACGATATATTTCTTTATTCATAATACACTCAAGTAACGAGTTTTCAATATTTTCTATGTTGCTAATAAACTCTTTACCAAAGTTCTCACGACCACTTTCTACAGAAATTTTTTCAAATTTATTTATTTTACAAAGTACCGGTTCAATCCAACCACTTTGCGATATTGCGGCCACCCCCCTTTCTAATCTCCCTAATTCTATGATTTGATTTTCATTTAATCCAGCAGCTTTTCCAACCAATTCACGATCAGAATAATCAGGTAGTCTTAATATAATTTTAGTATTTGTATTCCTTATCGCTGACATATCCAATAAACCAGGTGATTGATCTGCAATAATAAATCCCTCACCATATGTTCTCATCTCAGCAATAGCATTTGAAATCATTTCTACAGATTTTCCTAATAAATTAGAACTTTCAGCAGATTGTTCAAAAGTTGTTTTCCTCAAAATATTGTGAGCTTCTTCCAACACCGTTACATGCTTAAGCTCAGCATTTATTTCTTGATTCTGCATACGATGCTCTTGCAACTTTAAAATCAACAGCCCCATAATAAGAGACTTTGTTTCAGTTGATCCTATTCGGCTCAAATCGACAATTGCATTTCTATCAAATAAATCTTCTTCCGCAATAGCCTCAGGGCTAAAAATCAAACTATTTATACCAGTTGTCAAAGAACGAATTCTCGTTATCAAAGCACCAGTATAATCCCCTTTATTATCAGAAGAATAATCACTCTCATTTAATACAATTTTAATCTGTTTTAGTACATCCATAAATGAAGGAAATAGTCTATTGTCGTATTTATTTTTTGATTTGACCAAATCCCATCCTGCCATAACATAGGCTCTCTCTATAGCATCTTTTAGTATAGCTGGCATCGCTGCATACATAGGCCAACAAACATTGAATATTTCCACCAACCTATCCATGTGCTCTAAAATATGTATTTCTTCAGGAAATGAAAAGGGATTGATTCTTAACAAATTCATATCATGAATATTAGGATTTGTCCCATATACAACAACTGTTTGATCATCTCCAAATGCTGTTTTATATTCTCCTTTTGCTGGTTCTACAACCAAAAATTTAATATTATTTTTTTGCAAAGAACTTAAAATTTCATAAACAGTATTTGATTTGCCAGAACCAGTAGAACCCGTGACAAAAGTATGAGATGCCAATTCATTTATACTTAGATGTACGAAAGATTTTTTTTCTATCATTCCCATATGATAAATATTACCTAATGGGATTTTTTTTTCATCAGTTTCTAAAACATCTCTTTTTACAACATTTCTTCCAAACTCTGCATGCTCTGACACAGGCATACCGTATACTGATTTGGTTGGTAATCCTAAATGTAATGGTAATTCCAATCCACTTACTATAGTTGCAGGTGTATAAGTAATATATGTATCTACTCTGTCTTCATCAGATACAGGCAATGCAAAAATAGGGTGTACAAATCTACGAAGATATTCTTTTATTCCTTTAACTTTTTCTGGATTACGATTACCATTCCAAGAATTGATTGCACCACTTTCAATGGAAGATCCATCTCCAATCATCAAAGAACGATATATATTTGCCGCTAATAATGTATTTTCCTGTTTCCCTGATAAAAAGTATGCACTGCAATTATATGTTCCGTAATCTTCTCCTTCTTGGACGCGTTTAAGTTGCTCATCAATTCGTTTAAGCATCTCAGAAATCGTTTTGTTTATATTTTGAATCTGTAAAGTTTTTCCGTATCCATTTGTACTCGAATTGCTTTTTGTTTGTGTTTTACTGTCTGTATCTGTTGTGCTTGCTGATATCGTCTTTCCATTTGATTCGGTTTCACTTGTATTCAACCCGCTACTCACTCCGAAAGAACGTCCCATTGTATACGATAGTGTTTTAACAACTCCTTCTGTATCAGATCCACCGAAAGTAGGATTTATAATTCCTCCAACAGATGAAACAGCCAATCCTGCCAAGGGATTCAATGTTTTTCCTACAACATTACCAATGACATTTATCGTTGATCCTATTACAGTACCTGTAGAAAACTTTGTATTTGTTTTGCTTTCACTATTGGATATAGATACATTATTTGATGTTACCGAATTAAACCCTATACTTTCTCCAAAAGTTTTTGTATGAGACTGGGTATCACTAATACCTTTCGTTACTGCAGAAGAAATTCCTCTACTTAAACTATCCATGACTGTATAACTCTCATTTTCATTATAAGACCATACATTGTTTTCGAAAGGTGCAAAAATACTATATAATGTTTCGTATCCTCTTCTGATATTTTCTATTTCCTGCGTCTGGATTGGCTCTGAAATAAATAATGCTGTATAGGTATTTCCTTGCATCGCATCAATTAATCTTTCTATGCCTTGAATAAAATTTTTTTGTTCTGTCTTAGATTTATCTCTAATACCTGCAACACAAGAAACAGATGAAATATGCTTTGTCGTATTTCCAAATATTCCATCTAATAAATTGGGTAACTCTTGCTGTGAAGGAACATCTTCTACTTGTGTACCCGGAAAATTACTATTCATGGCTTTTTTCAACGTGGAAAATGATGTCATTAATTTTTTGCGTGCTTCATCATCTTTTCCATCATTTCTAACACCGATATATATTTTGGCAGGAGCATCATTTCGTTCTACATCTATCATTACTACAAAATGGCATCCCAATTCCATACTGGCATGATATACTGTTGATAATTTTTGGAAAATATCTTCATTTTTTTTGCAAGTAAATTCCTTCAACCTTAATAATCTGATACAGTCCTTTGCTTCTTCATCCAATAAACTTAGGGTCGGTTCAACCACCAGATATTTTTCAATTTCCATCAAATATTTTTTATAAACTGTATGATGAGCTAATACTAAAGCTTTTTTTAATTCTAATTCATTTTCTTGTAAAATGATATTATGATCCATTCCGCATTTCCCCTATCATTTTAAGACTTTACATCGCCTTTTTCAAAGAAAAAACATCTTGTATTTTTCTCCCTATATCTTTTTGGAGCAACACAAATCCAATCTGTTTTAGCCTTTCTTGTACTTCTGTTCCATTGCTTTTTTGTACCATTCCATCGCTTTTTTCTCATCCCTTTTTAAGCCTATGCCGAAATAATAACATCGTCCTACAGCAAGCTGGGCATCTTTATTTCCCTGTTCCGCCGCTTTTTCATACCATACTACTGCCTTTTTCTCATCTTTTTCTATTCCATCACCATTTAGGTAACATTTAGCTAATTGGTATTGAGCATCTTTATCTCCCTGTTCTGCTGCCTTTTTATACCAGTCTACTGCTTTTCTCCTATTTGTTGACATTCCATCTCCTTTATAATAGCAAAGTCCAAGTGCGTATTGTGCTTCTGCTTTTCCTTGCTCTGCTGCTTTTTCATACCATTCCACTGCCTTCCTGCTATCTTTTTCTACACCTGCTCCATTATAATAACATTTTCCAAGTGCCCATTGAGCTTCTGCATCTCCTTGCTCTGCTGCTTTTTCATACCATTCAACTGCTTTTCTCCTATCTGTTGGTACTCCCTCCCCATTAAAATAACAACATCCTAGTGAATATTGGGCATCTATATTTCCTTGCTCTGCTGCCTTTCCATACCATTCTGTGGCTTTTCTTTTATTTTCTACCACACCTTCTCCATAATAATAACATTCTCCTAGCAAGCATTGGGCGTCTGCAAGTCCCTGCTCTGCTGCCTTTTCATACCATTCCGTTGCCTTTCTTTTATCTTCCGGTACTCCCTCTCCTTCATAATAACACTGTCCAAGCCTACATTGTGCATCTGGATCTCCCTGTTCCGCTGCCTTTTCATACCATTCAACTGCTTTTTTCATATCTGTTGGCACACCTTCACCATGATAGTAACAATCTCCTAGTAAATATTGAGCTACTGCCTCTCCCTGTTCTGCTGCCCTTCCATACCATTCTGTCGCTTTTTTCTTTTCCTGCACTACGCCCTCTCCCATATGATAGCATAGCCCTATCAGACATTGAGCAATAATATCATCTTGCTCCGCTGCCTTTTCATACCATTCCGTTGCCTTTCTTTTATCTTCCAATACCCCCTCTCCTTTATAATAACACTGTCCAAGCCTACATTGTGCATCTGAATCCCCCTGTTCCGCTGCTTTTTTAAACCATTTCACTGCTTTTTTCTTATCTTGCACTACACCTTCTCCTGAAAAATAACATCGCCCTAATTGATATTGTGCTTTTGCCAATCCTTGTTCCGCTGCCTTTCTATACCATTCTGTCGCTTTCTTTTTATTTTGTTCTATTCCTTCTCCATAACAATAAGAATTTCCTAATCTCCACTGAGCTTCTGCACTTCCCTGTTCTGCCGCCTCTCTATACCATACTACTGCCTTGTTCTTATCTTTCTCAACACATTCTCCATAGAAGTGACAATCTCCTAGTCTACATTGTGCTTCTGTGCTTCCCTGTTCTGCCGCTTCTTGATATAACTCTAATGCCTTTCTTTTATCCTCTTCTATGCCTTCGCCATCATAATAGCAATCTCCTAATCTCCACTGAGCTTCTGTACTTCTCTGTTCTGTCGCTTTTCTATACCATTCCACTGCTTTTATATGATCTTCTTCTATACCTTCTCCATAATAATAACAATCTCCTAGTCTACATTGTGCTTCTGTGCTTCCCTGTTCTGCCGCTTTTCTATACCATTCCGCTGCTTTTACACAATCTTCCTCTATACCTTCTCCACCATAATAACAATCTCCTAATCTCCACTGAGCTTCTACACATCCCTGTTCTGCCGCTTCTCTATACCATTCCGTTGCTTTTTTCTTATCTTGTGTTATACCTTCTCCCAAATAGTAGCAATCCCCTAATCGGCATTGTGCCATAAGTAATCCTTGACTTGCTGCTTTTTCATACCATTCTGTTGCTTTTTTCAGACCATAGGAACCATCCTTATTGTCCTTTACATATATTTCAGCCAATTCAAATTGTGCTTCTTTTTTTCCTCCATCTGCTGCTTTTCTTAACCATCTGATAGCTATATCAATATTTTTTTCAATTTTTTTGCCATTCAAATAAAGATGGAACAGCTTATATTGTGCTTCTGTAAAATTGTTATTTGCTGCTTTTTCATAATATTTGATCATTTTGGTATAAGCTTCTTCTTTATCTATATCTAAAATAATCTTATCGCCATCTGCATATGTCTCCAGATACTCACCAACTTTATATTGAGCCTCTGCAGACTCACCATCATCAGCAGCATTGATATAGCATTGAAAAGCTTTTATATAATCTTTTCTATTTTCCGCTTTTTTTGCCTCTTTCTTCTCTCTTAGTGCAATTTCTTCCTTAGGCAGTCCTTTTGTACTAATTGACAAACCTAATTTTGATACATTTTCTTCAAAAATATGTTTTGATTCTTGCTGCCCTCGAAACTCAAAATTTAATTCTGCCTTTTCATCATTTATTATTTTTTGAATCTCAGGTATCAGCCCTTCCCAGCCACTACGATCATTAGCTGGTACGAACCAATCTTCGATTGATTTATTTTGAATTGCTGAAATATCATCTAATTCAACACCATCAACATATATAGATTCCAATTTATTTGAATATGTAATTATCACTCTGACTTCTTGCATGGAAAGCCCTCCGCTCCATAATCTTTTCTTATTAAAGTAATACTTTTATTAAATCTCCCTGACTTCTAAACCACATATCTACACCATCTCCAAATACTTCAGCTTGTAACGTATATATACCATCATCTTCTTTAAGAATTTTAGCTGTCGGTAATCTGTCAAGCACTGCTTCCACGTTTTCTCCATAATATTGAAATTTTACACGTCTCAGTTTGCCACCATACATAAATTGAACTCGTTTTCTAAATTCACCTTCTTCAAATCTATCCCGATATGGAATATGAAACTTTTCCTCTAAAACTCTTAAATTTTCAATTCTATCAATACGATATATTGTTGGAAATGAATCTTCTAGTGTATTAAACTTTTCCTTTATATTATCATCATCAATAAATGCAACAAAATAGAAATAATATTCAGAGAATAAGATTGCAACTGGTTTTAATCTACGAGTAACAACTTCTTTATCTTTTATTTTTTTATATTTTATCTCAATAAATTGACAATTTCTAATTGCTTGTCCTATCTTCCACATCTCATCTAAAAAAACTTTTTTGTGTTGTGGTTGAACATAGTGAAACAATTCGTTACCTATTAAATCCTCTATCAATTTACGGTTGTTCTCAGAAACACAGTTGACAATTAATCTTCTTAAAATATCTTCCATTTGTAATTTTGTAAATGCACGGCTATCTAATAATATTTTGCAAATAGCAAGGATTTCACTATTTGTAAAAGTCCTATTATAGGGATCTTTCATTACATATCCCATTTTTTTATAATCATAAATAATAGAATTGTTAGGATTATAGTCCTTGTTATTTTCTAAAAAATTCCTGATATCATCGATATCTCTTTGTATACTTCTTTCATTTACATCATAAATATTCGCCTGTTCTTGTTTATATATAATACTTCCTTTGATAAGTTTTGTATAAATACCTAAAACTCTTCGAATTTTATCATATTTTATACGAATCACTCCTTTTGACCATATTGTACCATCAAGAAATGACAAATTCTGTCATTTTTATAATATTATTAGAATATTTCTATGTCAATACAACTCAAAATTTGTTTTTAACATAACATCCATTGTAATATTTGCCCATGTATCAACTTTTCTAATATTTTAAACACCATTATCTCTTCTTCTATATATGTAATCCTCGTGTTCTTCTTCTATATAATTAGAGATGCTTTCATGGTTGTGTCTATTCATATCACACAAATATAAATTCATCTTACCATTTCTGTTTGATGACCCTTATAATTTTATTTGTTAAATATAATATTTGAAAGTTTTTTTCCTTCAATGTAAAATCAATATCATAATACTAAAAGCATTTATTATATTTCGAAATAAGAGATGGAGGGTTCCAAAATTGTATATAAATTTAGCAAAACAACCTTTACCTACAATTTATTGCAGAAATCATAAAAAATGTTATCTTGATCCTATTAGAAAAAAACTGGTTTACCTCACTCCAGAAGAGACTATTCGACAATTGGTTATTTCTTATCTGATCAGAACATTAAAAGTTCCAAAAAAAAATGATAAGTGTTGAAGAACCCCTTTCCCATTATGGAATTTCCTCTATTCGTAGAACGGATATCGTTATAAAAGGATTAACCTATGATAATCGCCTAATTCCTATTGCTGTCATCGAATGTAAAGCACCTGGTATCGGACTCGGAGAACAAACTGCAAAGCAATTAACCTATTATTGTAATGCTCTTGGATGCGACTATGCCATGATGATCAATGATATATCTTTCTTTTGCTATCATTATGACGAAAGTACAAATCAATACATACAAATATCTGCATTGCCTAAATATGATGAGATGATTACAGATAAATACAAACCATATATTCCTGAACCTATCCCAGAAAGAATAGAATATAGTCAAATCTCACATTTTGTAAAAGAAAATCTAGATGTAAACAGTAGGAATATCAGTTGTACTACTGAGCATCCTCTTGCTTGTGCTTCATGGAACTTGGAAGAATGTTTTCTCGATATAAGCCATAAAATCCCGATAGGACAATACTCTTTATTTGAAATCATTAAAGATTATGGTATCCGTATGCTTACATATGGAAATGCAGGTGGAGGTACCTTCTATGGTCCTTACCGTTCTTTCCTTATAAAATTTAACGGTAATGTGGAAATCGTTTCTTTCGGATTCTCAACCTATGTTTCTTCATCCAAACCTGATGTCTGCAAAACAGCTTTAAATATCGCTATAGATAATGAAAAAACATCACATCATTCTTTACAATTGGTCATAGATGACAATGTCATTTATAAAAATAATCAATTCACATTCTATCACCACGGAAGAATTGCAATTGGAAATCGAGGTAGTGGCAAAGTCAGTGAATTAAGAAAACTAGTTCTCCAACATTATCCTGAAATCATAAATGGAAAACAAATCGATCTAGGTAGCCTCATATACAACAAATTATGGTATCTTGATGATCCATCCGTAGTAAAACTCGTAGAAAATTTGATTTCTTATGCACTCATTCGCGATAAATATCGTATGCAAAAAAATCTAAGGGAGTATCCCAAAGTTTGTGTAAACCTTCAAACTGATGTAAGATAAACTTACCAGTTTGGAGGTTTATTTTATGGCAAGAAAAAAAGATACACCACAAAAAGCTGCCCTTCGGGAAATGATGGGC
>NZ_JADCKK010000077.1:0-10140 GCF_014982935.1 Anaerotignum lactatifermentans
CCTGTTATTGACATGCCATCTTTTGGATGGTATATATAAAACAAAGGTGGAGTGCTTCATTTCAAAGCATTCCACCCAGTCTTATCATAGAAGAATCTTATTTACAGACTTTTCTTCATACCCTCGGTATATATAAAACAAAGGTGGAGTGCTTCATTTCAAAGCATTCCACCCAGTCTTATCATAGAAGAATCTTATTTACAGACTTTTCTTCATACCCTCAATATAGCGCAGTTCTGCAATTCTCTTCCAATAGTTTTCTACAATGGTAACCCGCAGACCAAGACCCAACGCAATTTCTGCCGCATTTACGCCTGCATGACCGCCGCCGATAATCAACACTCTGGGTGCTGGCAGTCCAGAAAGCTTTCTGAACAATGTACCGCTGCCGCCACGATCTACCAGTCCATATTTTACTGCTTCCAGCATTGCAAGGCTGCCTGCGATTTCACTCATTGGTTTGATAGTAGGTCTTGTGCCGTCAGGCAGTTTGATCAGTTCCATGCCCAGACCAACTGTGCCATGATCCAGCATTGCATGCAGCATATCGTGATCCACATCTTCTGCCAGATGGAACCAAGCCATAACAATCTGATCTTTTTGCAGCAGATCATATTCCCCTGCCTGCAATTCTTTTACTTTCACCACAAATTCCGCTTTTTTATAAACATCGGCAATGGTTTCTTCTATTTTCGCGCCTGCCGCAATGTAGTCTGCATCCTGAAAACCGCAATTCGCACCGGCATCCTTCTGGATCAGAACTTCATGTCCGTCCTGCACCAATGTTCTTGTCCATTCGGGTGTTAAAGCAACTCTTGTTTCTCCAGCTTTCATTTCCTTAGGGCATCCAATAATCATACTTCATTACTCCTTTCATTTTAAAAAAGTTTTTTGATTTGTTACGCCCTAATAAAAAGCAAGTCCTGTGCCAACTCTCTAAAAAAACATTTCAAATACAAATTTTTTTAGCAAATAATCTATTTTTCTTTTCTCATTCTGGTAAAAAACATGTTATTTCGTATACAAAATCCAAATTGTCTTCTTTTTCCCACCGAAAATCCCTTTGAAATACCAATACCATCAAAGCTAAAACAATAAAAATCCCAAAAACATGAAAAAAGTTGCAGTAAAAACTGCAACTTTTTTCATTATTTTTCCTTTTGCTTCATTTTCAATTTTTTCAGATCAATTTCGTATTCTTTTAATTTATTAAACAACTGCCGTTCACTGATGCCCAAATGTTCTGCCGTTTCCTTTGTTTTGCATTGCTGCATCTGCAATACTTCTAAAATTAATTCTTTTTCCGCCTGCATGCGCACCTCTTTCAAGGAGCTTCCACCGAAGGATTCCTTTACTGGCATCTTTTTTTCAAAAAATTGATCCGGCAAATCTTCCAAAGAGACTGTCCCATCTTCTGAAAGCACCACCAAACGCTCGATTACATTTTTCAATTCTCGAATATTTCCTTTGTAATTATAAGCCAGCAATGCATCCCATACTTCTGCATCCGGTTCTTTCATTTCTTTTTCCTGTTCTGCTCCATATTTTTTCAAAAAGAAGCGGATCAGTTCTGGCAAATCTTCTTTTCTTTCCCGCAATGGCGGCAATACAATCGTAATCGTACAAAGCCGATAATATAAATCACTGCGGAAATCTCCATCTTTCATTGCCTGTTCCAAATCCACATTGGTAGCGCTGATTAAGCGAAAATCCACAGGGATACTTTGTGTACTGCCAATACGTTCAATGGTTCTTGTTTCCAGTGTACGAAGCAATTTTGACTGCACATTACGCGGAATATCCCCAATTTCATCTAAAAAAAGTGTTCCGCCTTCTGCTGCTTCAAATCTTCCTTTATATGTTCCAATGGCACCAGTGAAAGCACCTTTCTCATGACCAAACAACTCGGATTCCATCAAACTGTCTGAAAGAGCATGGCAATTAACTGCAAGAAATTTCCGATCTGGTCTGCTGAGCTGATGAATATAGTTTGCAAATACTTCTTTCCCAACGCCGGATTCTCCTAATATCAAAATATTGGCGGAACTCTTTGCTGCACGTTCTACAATACGAAAAATCTTTCGCAATTCTTCATTTTTTGTATCCAGCATATAATTTCGATTTTCTTCCTGCAACCGCTTTCCATTTTGCTTAGACAAATATGCATTCTGAAGTTTGCGCAGTTCTGCCAGCAATTCTTCTGGACCTTTCCCTTTGACAAAATAAAACCAAGCACCTTTTTTCATGGCTTCCACAGCGTTTTCTATACTGCCATATCCTGTCAGTAATATCACTTTGCAATTAGGGTATTTCCGCTTTGTCTGTTCCAAAAGGGCAATGCCGTCCTGTCCTTCCATTCGGAGATCTGTAATGACAATGTCCGGCTCTTTTTCTGCCATTCTTTCCAGTGCCGTTTCCACAGAATCAGCAGTTCTCACTTCATACCCCTCACTGTTCAGCAGTATTTTCAATATCTGACGCTGTTTCTGTTCATCGTCCACTACCAATATACGCAGTCTGCCTTGTTTCTCACACATTATCATTCCCCCAAACTTTTTTTCAATGGCAGCATAACGCGAAACAGCGTTCCCTGCCCTTCCTCACTATAAACCTGTATACTTCCGCCAACTTCTTCCAACTGTTGGTATACCAGATAAAGTCCTAAACCTGTACCAGTGCTTTTGGTTGTATAAAATGGATTGAAAATTCGTTCCTTTTCTTCCGCTTTCATCCCCTTGCCATTATCTTCCACTTCTACTACGGCAAAGTTTTCCGTTAACATAACAGAAATTCGAATTTTCTTCTGTCTGTCTTTTACTGCCTCCATGGCATCCATGGCATTGGTAAACAAATTGATAAATATTTTTTTCAGTCCCTCTTGGGTACAGCAAACCCATACTGGTTCTGTACAGTTAAATTCGACCGCAATCTGTTTGTGATGGAACAAAGGCATCTGCAGCTGCAAAATCATTTGCACAGATGCTTTTAGTTCCGCTTCGCCAATTTCCGTCGGGGATAATCTGGCAAAAGACAGCAGACTTTCCACAATTTTATTGGCTTCTTTGGCTTCTTCTTCAATGACGCAAATGGTCTGTAAACAATCTTCCTTTGTGTGCAAAATCCCTTTTTTCAAAGCATAGCAATAATTGCAAATGATTTCCAAAGGATTTTTCAATTCGTGAGAAATGCCTGATGCCAATTCCCCAATTGCCATCATCTTATTATTTTGTATGTTTTGTTTTTCCTGAATCCGCCGCAGTGTCACATCCTCTGCAAGCAATATGACATTTTCATTTTCGGACAATCCTCCAATATCACTGCAGGTAATGCGGTAAATCTTTTGGTTGATTTCCACTTCCTGCTGTGCAAAGGCATCTTTTTTAGCTGTTTTTATCATCTGCAAAATTGCTGGCTGGGTAATAACAGCTGCATCCCCACTGCACAACGCATTTTGGTTCATATCTTTCTTTGCTCGTTGATTCATTAGTTGGACTTGTCCTTCCGGTGTCACCTCAAGCAAATATTGTGGAATGGCATCCAGCACTGTTTTCAGACGCATACGTTCCACATTTAATTCCCTTGTCCGAACCTCAACCAAAATTCTGGTATGCTTATGATATACCAAAACAAAAAAACAAAAAATCCTGCAATTCCTGATAAAAGTACTGCCAACCAGACATAAATGAACTGCCGCGGCAACGCATCTTCCAGAATGGAAGTCAAAAACCATTTTCTCTGTACCCTGTCCAGCACATCCTGTGTTCTCAGTTTATAAACTGCCTTATCAATGATTTTTCCCAGAACTGCATCCTCTTTCCGCACAGCAAAAACAACATCCTCTGTATATACTTCTTCATCCAGAATATAGTAATCCTGGAACATTTTTTTCACCTTGGGCATAATACATAATGTTTTGTTCATCCGCAACTATTCCATCTACATTCTGTGCCTTCAGTTGCTCTGCACATTCCCCAATGCTGTCATATTCCAAAATCTTGAATTCTGGATAATGTTCCTTCAGAACAGTCAACGCGTAATCCGCTTTGATACCCGCAAGTGTTTTCCCCTGCGAATCCTGAAGCTTTGTAATTTCTTCCCCATCATCTCGCAAAAAAAACGACACCCTTACTGCGATAAATAGGTGCTGATAAATAATATTTCTCAGCTCTTTCTTCTGAATAGGAAATCTGAATCATATCTACTGTTCCATTTTCCAACAATGTAAAGGAATCCGCCCAAATCACTGGCTGAAACTCAATCGTTGTATCCATTTCCCAGGCTAACTGATTCATCAAATCAATGGCAAATCCATTTTCTGATTCCATCATCGGATCATAAATCTGCGCTGGAAAAGAATCTAGTGTTTCTCCATAAATCAAAGTGCCTCTTTCCTTCAGAAACGCTTTTTCTTCCGCGGAAACTTCATTTTTGCCAAAAGCAATATAAAACAAGTTTCCGCCGTATACTTTCACACAATACCAATTTCCCATAACAAGCAAAAACAGGAATAAACCAAGTAGCCACACCACATACAATATATTCATATGAAATTTTTTATTGCTCTGTTTTGTATCTTCCATAGCATCACCCCGTTCTTGCCGCACAGTTGCATCATCAATATCTGAGAATTCCACAAAACTGCATTCCTGTTCCACAGACAATGCAGTTTTTTCAAAGAAATCTACTCCTTTTTGGTACTTTTCCAGCTTTTGCATATCACCACAATATAGAAAAAGCAACGGCTATCCCCTCGTAGCCTTATATTATAAACGCAATTGCTTACAAGAAAACCCATAATTTTTGCATAAAAAAAACTCCGAATCAGATTGATCCTACAGTTTTTAAAACCATATAGGACAATATCTTTTCGGAGTTTTTTGTTTCCAATTTTTAGATTTTTATAAATACTTATTTTTTCAGTTCAGCTAATGCTGCCTTTCCCGCATCCGTCAATCCATCCACGATGTATTCCTCGCCGCAGCACATGTCTATTTCGTATGTAACCAGCCAATTTTTTTCTTCCATTTCTTTTAACCGCAGCAAAATATCTCCGTGTTTCATGCCAGTTTCCCAAGCCAAAGCAGCTGCATCGGTTTCGCCGTTTTTTTCTGTCAATTCCACAATTTTTTCCATCAACAGCAAATATGTTTCTTCCATCATTCTCATCTCCTTCTTGTATTGAGTATACCATGTATGTGGATTGGGAACAATCACCAGTTTTCTGGCTATTTTCCAAACCTGCTATACATGTATTTATATTCATTCAAAGCATTCAAACACTCCGCATATTTTCTATAAAAAGGATTGAACATCCCAAAAAGCATTCATAAAAATGAACGATTCCATTTCTTTTCTCTCGTTAAATTATTAAATAATTCTATAATTTATTTTTAAATTCTGTGTTCAAAAATTTAATTTATATATTTTTTTAATTGTTATATTGTCATTAGCAAAATAAAAACATTGAAATATCAACATTTTTCTCATTATATTGAAAAATAAGTCATAAATCTATTCAATAAATCTATTTGACTTTTCTATAATTCATTGATATATTTAATAAATAAAAATACAAACAGAATTTCCAAAGACATGCAAAGACAATTGTCTTTATAAATTCATTTTTCAGACGAAAGGGTGATTCTATTGCTTACTTACAACAAGAAGAAAAATCTGCTGGAACTGTATAAGTATCAGTACAGCCTGCAGGATGTTCAAGAACCAAACCTGTACCGTGACAACTTCAATTACGACGAAGTACCAAAAGTTACATTCAACTATCGACTGGTTCCTATGAACTGTCCTGACGAAATCTGGATCACTGATACAACTTTCCGTGACGGCCAGCAGGCACGTGCACCCTACACCGTTGATCAGATTGTAACATTATATAAAATGTTGAGCCGTCTGGGCGGTCCCAAAGGCAAAATCAGAACCTGCGAATTTTTCCTTTACAGCGAAAATGACCGCAAAGCCATTCGCGCTTGTCAGGAACAAGGATTGAAATTCCCTGAAATTACTGGTTGGATTCGTGCCACCAAAGAAGACTTTAAACTGGTAAAAGATATGGATCTGGAAGAATGCGGCATTCTGGTAAGCTGCTCTGACTACCATATTTTCAATAAATTACATAAAACAAGAAAACAGGCCATGGATGGTTATCTGGAAGTGGTAAAAGCTGCTTTGGACATGGGTATTCGTCCTCGCTGCCACTTTGAAGACGTTACCAGAGCCGATTTCTACGGCTTCGTCGTTCCTTTTGCACAGGAACTGCGTCACCTTATGGAAGAATATCAGATTCCCGTAAAAATCCGTTTCTGTGACACCATGGGCTATGGCGTTCCTTATCCTGGTGCTACACTGCCTCGCAGCGTTCCCGGTATCATCTATGGTATCAACCACTTCGGTCAGTTCCCCAGCGAACTCATTGAATGGCACGGACACAACGACTTCTACAAAGCTGTTGTAAACGCTACCACCGCATGGCTCTACGGCGCATCTTCCATAAACTGTTCCCTGCTTGGCATTGGGGAACGTACCGGCAACACACCACTGGAAGCCATGGTTATGGAATATGCACAGATTCGCGGCACACTGGATGGTATGGACCCTACTGTTATCACAGAAATTGCCGAATATTACGAAAAAGAACTGGGATACAAGATTCCCGAAAGAACACCTTTCGTTGGTGCTGATTTCAACGTAACGCGTGCCGGCATCCACGCTGACGGTGTTGCAAAAGACGAAGAGATTTACAACATCTTCAACACAGCAAAAATCCTGAACCGCCCTCTGGGTGTAGAAATCAACAAAAACTCCGGTTCTGCCGGCATTGCTTACTGGCTGAACCACAATCTGCAATTAGAAGGTAATACAAAAATTGATAAAAATGCACCTGAAGTCGCACTGCTGAAAGATTGGGTAGATAAGCAGTACGAAGACGGCCGCGTTGCCTATATCAGTAAGGAAGAATTGATTGCTGCCATGCAGGAACTGACACCACACCTTATTGCATACATCAAAGAATGAAAGAAAATTGAGGAGGCTTTCACATGAATATCACTGAAAAACTGATTAAATCTCATCTGGTCAGCGGAGAAATGATTCCCGGCAAGGAAATCGCCATCAAAATTGACCAGACCCTGACACAGGATTCCACAGGTACTATGGCTTATCTGCAGTTTGAAGCCATTGGCATTCCCAGAGTTAAAACAGAAAAATCTGTTGCATACATTGACCACAACACATTGCAGACAGGCTTTGAAAACGCCGATGACCACAAATATATCCAGACCGTTGCCAAAAAACACGGTATCTATTTCTCCAAACCTGGCAACGGCATCTGCCATCAGGTACATCTGGAACGTTTCGGCAAACCCGGCAAAACACTGCTGGGTTCTGACAGCCATACTCCTACTGGCGGCGGTATCGGCATGCTTGCCATCGGTGCAGGCGGTCTGGATGTAGCGGTTGCCATGGGCGGCGGCGCTTATTATCTTGCAATGCCCCGTGTTTGCCGTGTAGTACTGACTGGCAAACTGAGCCCTTGGGTAACTGCAAAAGACGTGATTCTGGAAGTTCTGCGCAGACTGTCTGTAAAAGGCGGCGTCGGCAAAGTTATGGAATACGCTGGTGAAGGCGTAAAAACACTGAGCGTTCCCCAGAGAGCAACCATCACAAACATGGGCGCAGAACTGGGCGCAACTACATCCGTATTCCCCAGTGACGAAGTAACAAAAGCATTCCTGAAAGCACAGGGTCGTGAAGAAGACTGGGTTGAACTGAAAGCAGACGACGACGCTATCTACGACGAAGAAATCACCATCGCTTTGGATGAAATCGAACCTCTGGTAGCATGCCCTCACAGCCCTGACAATATCAAAAAAGTAAGTGAAATCAAAGATTTGGCTGTAGATCAGGTTGCCATCGGCAGCTGCACAAACTCCTCTTACACAGATATGATGACAGTTGCTGCCCTGCTGAAAGGCAAAACTGTTGACCCGAACGTAAGCCTTGTTATCGCTCCTGGCTCCAAACAGGTTATGAACATGCTGGCTGCTAACGGCGCGCTGGCTGACATCATTTCCGCTGGTGCACGTATTCTGGAATGCGGCTGCGGTCCTTGTATCGGTATGGGTCAGGCGCCTGCAACCAATGCGGTATCCCTGCGTACCATCAACAGAAACTTTGAAGGCAGAAGCGGCACAAAATCCGCTCAGGTATACATCGTCAGCCCCGAAACAGCTGTTGCCAGCGCATTGACTGGCAAACTGACAGACCCTCATACATTGGGTGAAGCACCTGTCATCCCTATGCCTGAAGAATTCATGGTAAATGATAACCTGATCATCCCTCCCGCTCCCGAAGGCGAATGTGTGAAAGTGGTAAGAGGTCCCAATATCCAGCCTTTCCCCAAAAACACAAAAGTGCCGAAAGAAATCAAAGGCGGCGCATTGATCAAAGTAGATGACAACATCACCACAGACCATATCATGCCCTCCAACGCAAAACTTCTGCCCTTCCGCTCCAACGTGCCTTATCTGGCAGATTACTGCCTGACACCTTGTGATCCGGAATTTCCTGCAAGAGCGAAAAAAGCTGGCGGCGGCTTCATCATTGCCGGTCAGAACTATGGTCAGGGCAGCAGCCGTGAACATGCGGCACTGGCACCTCTGCAGCTGGGCGTAAAAGCAGTTATTGCAAAATCCTTCGCACGTATCCACATGGCAAACCTCATCAACAACGGTATCCTGCCTCTGGTATTCGTCAACGAATGGGACTACGACAACATCAAAATCGGCGATGAATTTGTCATCAAATATGCTGCCGACCAGATCAAAGGCGCTGCACAGGGTCAGATCGTCAATGTAACCTGTGTAAAAACTGGGGAAGAAATCCCTACTCGCCTGAACATCTCCGAACGTCAGAGAGATATTCTGCTGGCAGGCGGTCTGCTGAACTATACAAAAGAATCCAACTAATGATATTGAAGGAGGAAAAATTCCATGTCATATAAAGTTACTTTGATCCCCGGTGACGGCAGTGGTCCGGAAGTCATTGCTGCCGCAAAAAGAGTTGTAGAAGCAACAGGCGTTGCCATCGAATGGGAACAGGCAGAAGCCGGCGCAGCTATGATTGAAAAATATGGCACTCCCCTGCCCGATGAAACCATCGAATCCATCCGCAGAAACGGCGTTGCGCTGAAAGGCCCCGTTACCACACCTGTCGGCACTGGTTTCCGCAGTGTAAACGTAGCCATGCGTAAAATTTTCGATCTGTATGCCAACGTACGCCCTGCGAAAACTTATCCCGGTGTCATCAGCCGTTATGATAACATCGATCTGGTAGTCGTTCGTGAAAACACCGAAGACCTGTACGCAGGCATTGAACATATGGTTGGCGAAGATGCGGCAGAAAGCATCAAGCTTATCACCAGAAAAGGCTGCGAAAGAATTATCCGTTATGCCTTCGATTTTGCCGTAAGAGAAGGCAGAAAGAAAGTAACTGCTGTACATAAAGCAAATATCATGAAATGCACAGACGGTATGTTCCTGGATATTGCAAGACAGATTGCAAAAGAATATCCTCAGATTGAATTCAACGACAGCATCGTAGACGCCATGTGCATGCGTCTGGTAATGCATCCCGAGGACTATGATGTACTGGTATGCCCTAACCTTTACGGTGACATTGTTTCCGACCTGTGCGCAGGTCTGGTAGGCGGTTTGGGCTTAACTCCCAGCGCAAACATCGGTGTTAGCGGCGCAATTTTCGAACCCATCCACGGTTCCGCTCCTGACATTGCCGGACAGCACAAAATCAATCCCACTGCGGCAATCCTTTCCGCTTCCCTGATGCTGGCACATCTGGGCGAAGCAAAGGCTGCTGCAGACATTGAACAGGCTGTGACAAAAGTCATTTCCGAAGGTAAAACACTGACCCAGGACATGGGCGGTACTGCTTCCACAGAAGAATTTGCTGACGCAGTCATTGCGGCACTGTAATATTCACAGAAAATCATAACCACGCCTAAAAGACGTGGTTTGCACTAGCCCTATAAGGGCTTATTAAGAGCCAGCGCCTAAATGACGCTGGCTTTCACTTCGTTCAAGCCTTGGTGGTATGATTATCTGCTACCCT
>NZ_JADCKK010000078.1:0-9610 GCF_014982935.1 Anaerotignum lactatifermentans
ATAATAACCATCGAATCAAAGCAAAGTTAAAGGGCTTGCCACCTGCAATTTACAGACAACAAGCCCTTCTGGCTTCTTAAACAATTTTAATTTGAAAATATTGTCTAACTTTTTGGGTTCAGTTCAGAATTTGAACTTCCAGCTTTTTTTATACTTCTTTTTCTTTTTTGCATGTTTTACAGCTGCCGCCACATCCCAGTACAAAACCGGCGGAAATGGCATCTGTATGGCATACGCTTTTACATTGCCCACAGCGAATACATTCAGGGCTGTTGATATTCTTTGTTACTTCCACACCCATTGGACAGATTTTCTCACAAGCGCCGCAATGGTCACAACGGGAAGCATCCACTTCCATGTGATAAAAGCTGAATCTTTGGAATAATCCATAGAAAGCACCTAAGGGGCAGACATATTTGCAGAAGGGTCTACAAATCAATATGGAAGTAACAATAGTCAATATCAACAAGAACATCTTCCAGCTGAACAGCCATCCGATCATTCCCCGCAGGCTTTCATTTTTCAGTGTCAGGGGAATGCCGCCTTCCAATGTCCCTACTGGGCAAATATATTGACAGAAATATGGCGGTGCAGTGCCAAAAGAATTGGTGAGGAAAATGGGCAATACTATGACCGGCACAGCCAGCATGACATATTTCAGATACCGTAGTCCTCTGTCCAGTTTTGTAGGGACTTTTATCTTTGGACTTTTGATTTTATAGAGCAAGTCCTGCAAAAAACCGAAAGGACAAAGAAAACCGCAAACAACTCTGCCTAACAATACGCTGACGAAGAGCAAAAAACCGAATACGTAATAGCTGAATTGGAATTTTCGGTCACCCAGAACGGCCTGCAAAGCGCCAATGGGACATGCTCCTACAGCACCAGGGCAGGAATAGCAGTTCAAACCCGGTACACAGACGAATTTTTGCCCGCCTGTCTGTATTCTCCCCTGCGTAAAGCCAATCAGATAGCCATTGGACACAACCGTGGCAATCAGCTGTATGATATGACGTCTTTTTTCTGTTTTTTTCATCAGCCTACTCCTATACATTCCAGGCAAATGGTGATTGCCTTTTTTAATACTGTCAGATGTTCCTGACGAATAAAACCATAAGCCATCATGCCCATGGAAAAAAGAAGGAGCGGATATTTGATCCATCCGCCCCGCATAGTATTTTGTTTACAATTCATCGAATCAACTCCAGACGTGCATTGATTTCTTCCAGATAAGCCGCCTTGATTTCGCCTGTTTTTCCAGGTACACCTACAACAGGATTGCCAATAACATTCCCTTCTTTATCAATGAAGAATGTGGTAGGAACGCTGGAAATATACTGAATTACATTTGTCTGCAGGCTATCGCTGGGCATCAGCACCGGATATTTTACGCCGCAGTAATCCAGAATTTCCTGTGTGAAAGCGGTATCATCACTGCCATCAATACAAAGGGAAATCAGATTTACATTTTCAGGCAAAGCGCCATCCAGTTCTGCCAGTTCCGGCATTTCGGAAATGCAGGGATTACACCATGTTGCCCACACATTGACAACCGTCATATCATAGTCTGCAAAGATATCCTGCGTAACGGTTTCCCCAGTCAGCAGTGTGGTTTCAAAATTGTTAAAGCTTCCGGCGAAATTGCTTTCCGGTACTTCAGATGCAGGGAAAATGAAGATTTTATTCTTGAAGTTTTCCCGATCTTCAATGATCGCACTCAAATTGCTTTTTTCTTCCTCTGTCAGCACCAGAGAGCTGTAATCATCATTATATCCCAGATAGTAATCGCTGTCAAAAGCTGTTGCAATCTTTTCTACATTGCCGTAGATGCTTGTAAATTCTGCATAGACTTCCTGTGCTTTTTCATCATTCTTGGGCAAACGGCATACACCGGTAAAGAAGAAAATTTCATTGCTCAGTTCCGCTGCAAGAGCTTCCTGTTCATCTTCAGACAGGTTTTCTGCTTCCATCATCTGATTGGAAACGTCCTGTGGAATGAAAAATAATGTCACCGCATAGGGAGAGATGACACTGCCCCCTACATCACCACTATTTAACCCTGCTAATACAGGTTCTGTATTGGTAATACCAAAGCCCATTTCAGACTGCGCAAACCAGTTATCATGATCACTCAAAAGAAATGTGGTGCCGTCCAAGGTCGTCATAACCTCTGTATTAAAGGCATCATTGACCTGTGCGCCATCATCCAAAGTAGAAACTGTGTGTTCTGACGTACTCTGCACTTCATCTGAGGCACATCCGCTAAAGGCTGCCGTGCAAAGTGACAATGTCAAAAATACGCAAAGTAATTTTTTCATGATGGTGTTCCTCCGTATTCTCTTGAAGTTTCCGTGTCTTTATGAATACTACAGGGAATCCCTGTCGATGTCAAGAGAAAGAATGGCGAAAAGTAGTAAGATTTTGTTAAGAAAAGAAGGCAAAAATATAGATGTTTCAAATCTGATAATCAAACATTTATTACCTATAATCCGCCAGACAAACACCCAAATCCGTTATGATTTTCCACAATTCCTCCATCTCATTTTCCGTGGGTGCAGCAAAGGTATCATCTGGTGTTTCCATGCCTAGCGCCTCATATTTGCCGAATCCGAATTTATGATAAGGCAGCAGTTCCATTTTTGCCTCAGGCAAATGGGTATGGACAAATGCTGCACTTGCTTTGATATTTTCCGCATCTGCATTGACGCCTTTGATGACAGGAATGCGAATGACGATTTCCGCTGGCAATTCTTTCAACCGTTTGATATTTTCCAATATCTTTTCATTGTCAACACCTGTAAAATAGGCATGTTTTGCGGAATCCATATGTTTCAGATCCATAAAGATCAAATCCATACGCTGCAAAATGGGCTTCAGCGCGTCAAAATCAAAATAGCCGCAAGTTTCCATGGCTAAATGAAATCCCATATCATATAAAGTTTCTGAAAGCTCATTCAGAAATTCCCGCTGCATGGTGGTTTCTCCACCAGAAAAAGTAATGCCGCCGCCGGACTGCATATAGAACAGGCGGTGTTTCTTTACCTCTTTCACAATTTCAGAAACTTCTTTTTCTACCACCATGCGTTTTTTTGCATTCTTCGGACAAATGTCAGCGCACGCACCGCATCCATCGCATTTTGCCCGCTGTTCGGGGTCATTGAGGTTGATTCCGTTGTGTACATGACAAACGGTAGTACAAAGCCCACAGCCAATACAAAGTTTTTCATAAAACGCCGTTTTTGGCTTTTGGTCAAATCCTTCTGGATTGGAACACCATTTACACCGCAGGGGACAGCCTGCCATAAAAATAGTGGTTCGAATGCCCTCCCCGTCATTGACGGAAAAAGGCTGTAACTGCATCACATATCCCTTCATTGATTCCATTCCTTTCTGCTATGAGAAGAACAGACCAGCAATGCCGGTCTGTCAGATTTCTTAGAATGTTTCGTGTGCGTTTCTTGCAATGATAGAATCCTGCATGGACTTAGACAGGTTGACAAACTGTGTGCTGTAACCTGCTACACGTACCAGCAGATCTTTATAGTCTTCTGGATGTGCCTGTGCCTTGCGGAGGGTTTCTGTAGAAACCGTATTGAACTGTACGTGTAAGGCACCCAGCGCAAAGTAAGACTGAATCATTGCACCCAGATTTGCCTGACCGCGTTTGGTTGCTACCAGATCCTGATTCAAACGGAGGTTCAGCAGTGTGCCGCCGCTGTGGATATCCTGATTCAGTTTTGCAGCGGAACGCATTGCAGCCAAAGGTGTGGATGTATCTGTACCTACATAAGGAGATACGCCTTCGGAAATGGGTTCTGTTGCCTTTCTGCCGTCCGGTGTAGCACCCAGCACCTTACCTGTAGGCAGGTAGTTGGAAATGCCCATGAATGCGGACAGGAAGTGATTGCCATTGATATCTTTATATTTATGAACTTCCTGATAGAAGAAGTTGCCAATTTCTCTTGCAATATCATCTACATAGTCATCATCATTGCCGTATTTGGGCGCAGCCTGCACCTTTGCACGAAGTTCATCATAGCCTTCCCAGTTATTATTGATGGCATCGATGATTTCTGCCATAGTTACAGCTTTTTCTTCAAATACCAGCTTTTTAATAGCTGCCAGAGAGTTTGCCACAACGGCAATACCGATTCCTGTGATAACGGGACCAATGTTGTATTTTGCGCCGCCTTTTGTCAGGTCTTTGCCGTTCTTCATGCAGTCCTCAATACATGCGGACATAAACGGTCTGGGAACCATTTCCACATGGAGGCGCTGGGCTGTAATCAAGCTGATGACAGCCTGTTTAATAAGGTAAGCAAACTGTTTATAGAAAGCTGCTTCCACTTCTTCATATGTAGAGAATGTTTTGGGATCTTTTTCATCCAAAGCGATTTTTTTGCCGCTGAGACGGCTTTTGCCTTCGTTTGTGGCAAATTCCAGAGCTGCCGCAAAGTTCAGGTTCGCTGCGGAAGTCCATTCCCCTGTTTTACGGAAATGAGGAACTACGCAGCCGCAGTTAGACCAGTCGCGGGCGTCTTCCGGTTCATAGCCTGCATTTACCAGCATCTGATAGCCTGCATTATCGCTGTGGATTGCAGGGAAGCCGGTGCCTTTGCTTACCAGATGGGTCACGGCTGCCATGAATTCATCAGGGGTATCGGGATGGATACGCACGCTCAAGCCGGGCTGATGTGCCAGAGTATCTTCTGTTGCTTTCAAGCACATATAAGACAGCTCATTGGTAGCGTCTTTCCCATCTCTGGTTCTGCCGCCTACTGTCAGGTTCTGGAACTGGTTATAACCAGCGAAGAAATCAGCTGTATTGGCGGAAATTGTCCAAACCCATTCAGAAAGTTTCAGCCACAGGCATTCAATCAGTTCCTGTGCTTCATCTTTGGTGATGACGCCAGCATCTTTATCTGCTTTATAATAAGGATACATATACTGGTCGAAACGTCCGGGGTTCCAAGCCAGCGGGTTTTCGGACAGAATGCCGCCCAGCTGTGTGAACCACATGAACTGCATGGCTTCCCGGAAAGATTTGGGCGGATTTTCAGGAACCACATCACAGATTTCTGCAATCTGCAGCAATTCTGCTTTTCTGGTTTCGTCAGCTTCTTCCGCTGCCATTTCTCTTGCTTTTTCCGCATAACGATTTGCCAGACGGATGATACCATCGCATACCAATACGATGGAGCGATAGAATTCAATTTTTTCTGCGCCTTCCAGAGATGTAGCGTCCAGTTCTGCCAGATATGCTTCCGCTTCCTTTTTGATGCCGCCGAAGCCTTTTTTGAACAGCACATCCTGATAGTCCGCAGTGATTTCCCCTACTGCCTGACGCCATTTGGAGTCTGTGTCTACAAAACCTGTATCCACAGCCACCCGTTTGGTTTCTTCGGAAATCTGTGCCAAAAATGCTTCTTCCAGAGATTTATGTTCCCAATAAGGGAAAATTTCTTTTCTGACAAAAGCACGCTGTTCATCTGTCATTTCATAAGGGTCCTGTTCACGGGTTGCAAAGGTATCCATTTCACGATCCACCCATGTCCAGGAGAATTCAGGTGTCAGGATGCCGCATTTGCGAAATTCACCGGTACAGCCAACGATGAGTTCATCAGGGAAAATATTGACACACAGTTCATTACAGGTATCATAAAATGCCTGGGCGCGGCGAATGGCAACAGGCTGCCCTTCCGTTCTTTTATGGGATTCTGTCCAGATGCGCGCTCTTTCATAGGAAATGGCAGGCTTGCTGTTTACATAGTTTAAACGGATTCGTTCTACTCTGTCGGTAATGCTCATTGCGTTCATCCTCTCTTTATGTATTATTTCTGATAATAAATCAACATGCAGATGCGTGTATTGCCGTCACACCCGTTTTCATAGACATGCGGTCTGTCTGCCTGAAAATGGATAGCATTGCCGGCTTCCACATAATGGCGTTTGCCATCTGTTTCCAATACGAAACAGCCTTCATAGACCAATATAAATTCTTCCGTTCCTGGTTCATGGGCTTCGGAAACAGATCTGGAACCAGGGTCCAGTTCAATATGCAGCATTTCAAATTTCCGCTCATGATGATAGGGAAAAAATGGGTACAGGCGAAAATGTCCGCCGTCACTGAGAAGAGGATTCACTTCCTCTTTGGAAATGATTTCAGCCTCTTTTTCAGACTGTTCCAAAAGACCCGTAAAAGAGATATGAAGTCCCGTTGCAATCTTCCATAATGTAGAAATGGTCGGACTGGATTCCCCTCGTTCGATCTGTCCCAACATACTCTTGCTGACACCTGTCATATCGGAAACAGTGTCTAAACTCCATTTATTCTCTTTTCGAATCCTTTTTAGGTTTTCAGCGATAATACCGCTCATTGCATCCATATATGCTCCTCCTCCCGCGCACAAACGTCTTTATAATAGAATAGCATCGGAAAAGAAACCCGTCAATGAATTGATGATACAGTATTTCGCATATACTACCTTTATGTTGTACGTTATAACGCATCTATAAGAGAAGCGTATCACGGCACATTATATTTGTCAACACGGACAAACGTTTTTGTGGAATATTTGGACGTTTTATCGAACAACGTCTTTATCTTCTCATACAACAAAAAAGCCAAAAAATAAAAAAGAGCCGAAAATTCAGCAAATATGCCAAATTTTCAGCTCTTTTATTTACATATCAAAAGACTCAGCCTTTCAGTTTCAGAATTTCATCCAGAATCTTATGAGCAACTTCTTCTTTTGTCAGAAGTTCCAGCTGGATTTCTTCCTGTTTGGAAATCATGGTAACCACATTGGTGTCTGTGCCAAAGCCGCTGCCTGCTACTTTCAGGTTATTGGCAATGACCAGATCAATGTTTTTCTTATCCAGTTTCACACGGGAGTTTTCCAGCATATTCTGGGTTTCCATGGAAAAGCCGCAATAGAACTGACCTTCTCTGCGGTGTTCGCCCATATACTTCAGAATATCATGGGTACGATCCAGTTCAATACTCATTTCGCCATCTTTTTTCTTCATTTTGTCATCGGCAACAGTTTTGGGTTTATAGTCCGCAACAGCTGCAGATTTGATGATGATATCATTATCCAGGAAACGTGCTTTCATGGCCTGGAACATATCTTCCGCGCTGACTACCTGCACATAGTCTACAAACATGGGGCGTTCCAGAGATGTGACACCGCTGACCAGAGTCACTTCCGCACCACGAAGCATAGCAGCCTTTGCGATTTCATAGCCCATTTTGCCTGTGGAATGATTTGTAATATAACGCACAGGGTCGATGCTTTCCTGGGTAGGGCCAGCAGTTACGATGACCTTCATACCTTTCAGGTCTTTTTCGTAAGCGATTTCCCGCAGAATATAACTTACCAGCACCTCTTCCTTAGGCATTTTGCCATCGCCTACGTCACGGCAAGCCAGCATGCCTGTGTCCGGCTGGATCACTTCATAATCATATGCCTGCAGTTTTTTCAGATTATCCTGCACAATGGGATTATGATACATATTGGTATTCATGGCAGGTGCAATGATCTTCTTGCAGGTGCAAGCCATAACAGTGGTGGTCAGCATATCGTCTGCAATGCCATTTGCCAGTTTGCCGATCACATTGGCAGATGCAGGCGCGATCAGCACAACATCCGCTTTTTTCGCCAAGGAAACATGTGCCACATGGAACTGGAAATTCCGGTCAAAAGTATCCACCAGGCATTTATTTCCTGTCAGTGTTTCAAAGGTAATGGGTGTGATGAAATGGGTTGCGTTTTCTGTCATGATGACATGTACGTCACATTCCATTTTCACCAGCATACTTGCTACATTTGCCATTTTGTAAGCGGCAATGCTGCCTGTTACGCCCAAAATGACGGTTTTTCCCTTTAACATACATCAACATCCTTTTCTTTTGCTTTTTGTATGATTTGATAATTTATTCACAGTATTGTCATTATAACAAACTTTTCTGCCTTCGTATAGACCAATCAGGAAAATTTTATTTAAAAAGCAAGATAAGAAGCGCCTTCCAGCGGAATCACAACCTGCAGACCCACGCGGTCGTTCATATCGCCCACAACATAGATAGTATAGGCTTTGCCGCCCTTCAATGTCACCACAGGGTCTTCCAACAAGACAGCGCCGCTGAAGTATTCCCGCAGCTTCAGATTGTGCTCACCGGGAACCACTGCCATATAGCGGCTGACTTCTTTATAATTCAAATCAGACAGCACCAGACTGTCATCCAGATATACATCCATTCTGGGTGCATTGGCAGAAAGCTGCACAAACCGCACGTAAGCCATATTCCCTTGCAGGAAACGACGGTTATCATTAATCATTTCCAGAGAAACATTACCCTCCGTGCCCGTCAGAGCCGCTGTAAAGATACGGTATCCGATGAGGTTGATATAACTTACCGTAAGGGGATTTTCCGTAGTTCCGGCGCGGAAAACCGCCACACGGTAATAACCGGGGAATGCTTTCATATACTCCGTAAAATTACGATACAGCAAGTTAGAAGCTACTTTTCTGCCATTGACATAAATGTCCACACTGCCAGCGCCGGGATAGGCATTGAAAAAGCGAATGTAACTGAACATAGTAATACCGGGAACAATGGGCAGCACTGTAATCTTCAGATTGCCGGGAAGCTGCACGCCGGGATACATGCTCTCTGCCGTACCATCAGCCACTTCCTGAGTCAGGCTTTCCAGCGGAAGCTGCCGGATGCCCTCCTGTGTCAGCGGCAGCGGCATAATCATATCCGCGCTGGTTTCCACACCTGCTTGTTTCCAAATGTCCGTCATTTTGGTCACCTGTCTTTTCAAAAGTTCTGTTATTATGTTATGTCAGAATTTTGAGAATGTGCATGGGAAATCCGGCGAATGTGCAAAAACCAGAATCGCCCATACAAATAACGGTACATTTTTTCGCACTGGTTCAAAGTAAGCTGTTTTTGATAACACAACACCTCCATGGGAACGCCATACATATCCCATAGGATACCTGTTTCCTGAAAGCCGCAGCGCATATAGAATTTTTTTCTTCGTATTCTCTGGAGGGCATTGGACGCTTTCTCATTTTCCGGCTCAATCTCCAGAAAAATATATTGTTCTGGATAAATATCTGCAAGCAGCTTTAAAGCCTGGCTGCCCACGCCCCTCCCCCGTTTGGAGGGCATCACAGCAAAATAATCAATCAGCACCATCTCTTCATAAACAGCGCATACAAAAAATCCCAGAAACTCTGTGTCCTCTTTGATGACCCACATTTCCATTTTTCCGTTTCTGCAATTTCTGCAGATTCTAGAAAAAGGTTTTCTTTCCATACGCGGAAAAGAAGCGCAGTATAACTCATAAATCCGTTTTTCATCCTGCTTGCAGGCTTTTTCTATCAACATTCCATTTCCTCCTGTGGAAAATTCTGATAAAAATCATAACCACGCCTAAAAGACGTGGTTTGCACTAGCCCTATAAGGGTTTATTAAGAGCCAGCGCCTAAATGACGCTGGCTTTCACTTCGTTCAAGCCTTGGTGGTATGATTATCTGCTACCCTTAAAAGGGTCTTCATACTCTTTTGTATTCAACTTATCTTCAATTTGATCTT